>JAFOBR010000049.1 GCA_017381715.1 Clostridia bacterium | reverse complement strand
TGTTGAAACAGAGGAAGAGGCAATAGCCTTTGTTAAAAAGATAAAAGCCAAATATCCCGATGCCCGTCATAACGTGTATGCATATATTCTGCGCGAAAACAACCTTTCCCGCTTTACCGATGACGGCGAGCCTCACGGCACCGCAGGTATGCCCGTAATGTCGGTGCTCAGAGGGAAAAATCTTGTGGATTGCGCCGTGGTTGTCACCCGTTATTTCGGCGGTACGCTGCTGGGTACAGGCGGTCTGGTACGTGCATATACCGAGGGAGCCATCCTTGCGGTAAACGCATCCGGCACGGTGGAAATGTCCCCCTGCGCCCTTATCAAAACGGAAAGCGACTATACGGATTACCAAAAGATCCGTTATTCCGTTACCAAAATGGGCGGGGAAGAAAAGGATACCGTATACGGAATGGGCGTAACCGCATATTTCAATATCGATTTTCATCTGGCGGAAAGCGTGTGCATAGCCGTTTCGGAGCAAACCTCAGCCCGCGCCACCGCGGAGATCGTCGGCACTTCCTATAAAGAAATACTGAAATAATATAACAAAAACCGAGCGTTAAGCTCGGTTTTTTTGACTTTGCGGTATATTTATGATATATTAGTGGTGTGAAATGCAATTTTTGTCGTCTGTATAAGTATATCAAGCAGAGAAAGGAAGGCGTATTGTGGAGGATACAAAGATTATAGAGTTGTATAACAACAGAGATGAATCCGCGCTTTTTGAAACCGATGCAAAATACGGTGGGTTCTGCTTTACTATTGCTTTTAATATTCTTAACGATAAGTCGGATTCGGAGGAATGCGTAAACGATACGTGGCACAGAACGTGGAATTCCATTCCTCCTGCAAGACCGTCAAATCTCAAAGGGTTTCTCGGTAGGATAACCCGAAATCTTGCTCTTGACCGATACAAGTATTTTCACCGCAAAAAGCGGGGCGGAAACGAGACCGAGCTTGCTTTGGAGGAGCTTGGCGTAAGCGCATCCGATTACCGTTCTCCGGAGGACGAGGTACTGCTTAAAGAGCTTGGAAAAAGGATGTCTTTGTTTTTGGAAGGGCTTTCCGATAGGGACAGAAATATATTTATAGCAAGATATTATTTTGTTTATCCCGTATCCGAGATTGCCAAAAGACTCAGCCTTAACGAAAAGTATGTTGCTAACATACTTTCCCGCACACGGGTTAAGCTTAAAAAGTATTTGATGAAAGCGGGGTATGAGTTATGACAAATAACGAAAGTGCCGTATCTGCTACAAGAGCAGATGCAAAATGCGTTGCCGGAGAGATTACCGGATCCGATCTTTTTTATGCGTTGAGCTATATTTCCGAAAACGCGGTGTCAAACGCTTGGAAAGATCTTGAATCCCAAACGAAAAAATATAGGGATCGTTATGTTTTATCCCGTATACTCATTATACTTATCGTGGCAATATACGTTATTACTGCGGCAACTTTTGCATATCCCCACATCTGCTATCTGCTTTCGGATAATAAGTATAAAAATGATATCGACGTATATGAAGCATATGCAAAGCTTGATTTTCACGGTCTGCGTACCGAGGCTGTTGTAAAAGAGGATTCCCATCTCGGAATAGGAAAACTGTATGAGGGGGATTATATTCCGCTGTACGGTTATTCTTCAGTGCCTTTTGATGACAAAAAGGACTTTGAAAAAGATATGCTTTTGGCCGTTATTAATGCCCTCGGCTTGAAAACAGATTTGGGAAAAATCGAACCCGATAAATACGGTGTATACGATATTGACGGGTATAAAGTCGATACGTTCTTTTCCCGTGAATACAATACTGTTTCAATTTCCGACGAAAATCATCTGGTACCGCGGATACTTCTTAAAGGAAAGCGGGTTTCGATTTCCGCAGATGCCACCGATGATGAAATAAAGGCCTCCGTTTCCGCCGCGGCAGATATATTGTTTGAATCCTTCGGGGTGTCGTTTAGCGATATAAAAATACTCAGATATTGCAAAAATGAAGCTGAAGATGCGGTAGAACGCAAGGATAATTCCGTAACGGTGGTATTCTATAATTCGGATGACCATCCTCTTAATGAATACGGCAAGGGAGTGGTTTCGGACAATATAGCCATACGGTTTGAATACAGTGATTCCGAAAAGACCGCTTACGCAAGTTCTGTGAAATATACGGCTTACAGCGCAGGTCTTGTGCAGGTTTCTACTGCAAAGAAAACGTCTTTTGAAAAGGCGAAAGAACTGTTGGCGGAAGGACTTGCATTCGGTGCACACAGCTGCCGTTTTTGCACAGAGGAAACTCCTTACGTGGATTTTAAAAATCACGATTACGTAGAGCTTCAATACACCACTGCCACAGACAATTTTCCCGCTTTGCCGTTTTACGTTTTTTATAAGCACACCGGTGAAACCGAGGACGGCAAAAAAATATTTTCTTTGGCATACGTTCCCGCGATTGAAATATCGGGTTACGAAGAATATTTTTCTTCTCTTACGGAATCTCACGGAAAATCCGCATCAAACGGGGAAGTGATTTCCAAAGCCGAGATAAACGAAATATTATCGGGAATGGAGCTTTTGGCTTTTGATGTTGCAGACGATACGACCTATACGGGCGAGCTTTTGTCCGAGTATCTTCCTTGGTCTGTGGAAGGGCTGACCCCTTATATCACTTATAGTGTGCCCGCAAAAAGGGTGATTACCTTTATGGGAGAAAGCTATGAGTGTACCTATGAAAAGAGTTATCGCAGAATATACTCTCCTTTTCATATAGACAAATATGTTTTTGACGGCGGATATTTTGAGCTTTACGGTGGTGGCGGTATGATCGTAGGTATGAGCCTTGACGATCCGTCGCAGGGAATTTATATTGCAAACAAAAGCACCCTTATAAACAACTACGTTAATGACGAAAACGGGTATTCTCATAAAAAATACATTGTCGAGTCCGTTAACAAGGTATACCGTTACGTAGGCTACCGCACAGGTTGGAAAAATTCAGACTATTATTATGTTGATTATGTAGATATATATGACGATGATTATTCATCCTATAAAGGAAGTCTTTTGTTCGGATTTTATTTCAATACCGTGGAGAATTTTGAAAATCTTGACCCCGCTATACAAAGCAGAATTTACGCTTTGCGTTCGGATAAGGCAAAAGAGCTTGTCAAGAGCAAGATAGAATCTGTTTGCGAAGGGTACGTTTTTTACGGCTTCCACGATCCTGTTGCGGTTGTCTTAGAGGACGGTACCGTCACCTGCTTGTACAGAGCAGACGTTACCTATCCCAACGGAGAAACACGGCAGGTAAATATCATTTTTAAATAGTGAAAAAACCGAGCGTTAAGCTCGGTTTTTTGTTTATCGGGGCGATTATCTGTTAAACTGTTTATTCATCCATTTAATTGCCATATCAACCCATCTGCCGGTATAGGGGTCGTTATATTCGTCTCTGCCCATAGGCGCGGTTTCCTCGGTGCAGACGGAAAGTCCGTGGGGACCGTGGGGGAAGATATGCATTTCAAAGGGTTTGCCAGCCTTATTCAGCGCTTCTGCCAGCGCCAGCGGATCGGAAAGAGGTACGCATTCATCGGTAAAGGTGTGCCATATAAACATAGGGGATGTTTTTTCGTGAACCATATTGTGGGTGCAAAGGTGGGCGTATTCATCGTAGGTAGGCTCTCTGTCCAGTCCCATAAGCAATTTAAAGCATTCGGGGTGGGATTTTACCAGAGGATAGCAAGCGATGGCAAGGTCGGGACGGCAGTCAAGCCCCTCCAGAGCAGGATCGTCAAAAGCGGATGCTATCCAAGCGGAAAGGTGCCCACCTGCGGAAAAACCGATAGTAACGATTCTGTTGGGGTCTACGTGGTATTCCTCGGCGTGCTCACGGATATGGTGTATGGTCTTTGCCACGTCTATAAGAGGATTTTTGTCCTTTGCCTCTTCCATAACTCTGTAAAACAAAGTAAAGGTGTTACAGCCTGCGGCTTTAAACTGGTTTGCCACCGGTTCTGCTTCACGGGCAGAGCAATACATATATCCGCCGCCGGGAAGCACCACCACCGCAGGGCGGGGAGGAATGGGCATTTCTTTGGATATTTTTGCTATGTGAGCGTCGATATATGCGCTTCCGTCAAGATTTATTATCATCTGTTTTTACCTTCTTTTTTTGTTTGTATATACCGTAACTGCAAATACTTACGGTATAAGCTATGCACAAATACAGCCATACATCGCCGATAAGGGAATACAGCGTTACCGTGTTGCAGGAAAACGCCTCTCCGTAAAGGATATCCTGTACCATAGGCTCTGTTTGGGAGATTATTTTTCCGCTCGGGTCGATAATACAGCTTATCCCCGTGTTGCCTGCGCGGATAACGGGTCTGCCCGTTTCGATAGCGCGTATAACCGAAAAGTTTCTGTGCTGGTATACGCCTCGGGTGGATTTATACCAGCTGTCATTGGTGGCGACAAAGATAATATCTGCCCCGTCCCGTACTCCTTCTCTTGAAAAGGATGCAAATATAGAATCAAAGCACACGAGGGGAGAAAAGGTGTATCCTTCAGCTTTTATAAGGGAAGTATCTTTCCCCGCAGTAAGGGATTCGGAAAGGTTCATGTTGCCCAAAGCGGGTATGATTCCCGTTATAAGCTCGCCATAGGGTATCATTTCCCCAAAGGGAACCGGGTGGCGTTTATCATAACGGTTGCTAATGCTTCCGTCGGGGTAAATTGCCACAATTGAGTTGTAGTATCTGTCCTCATCGTCTGCCACCAAAACTCCCGTGAGTATGGTAACACCTTTTTCTTTTGCCACCTCTGCAAGAGGCTTAAGCCTTTCGCAATCCTCGGAGCTGTAGCGGGGCAGGGGGGATTCGGGCAGGAAAAGTATCTTTGCCCCGTTATCTGCCGCCTGCTCGCACATATATACATAGGTTTCCACAATATGGTTGTAGTAATCGGGACGCCATTTGTCCTCGCCGGTTATACAACCTTGGATAATAGCTATATCGGTTTTGTTTTCGGTCTTGGGCTGTATTAAAAGTATTGCCGTGCCGCACACAAGATTTAAAGCGAGCACCCCTGCGGAAATGCACAATAATTTGTGATTTCCCGTCATAAGCCATAGCCCCAGATAAGCGGATATGAGGGCGATTATAAAGCATATAAAATAATGGCCGAA
Organism: Clostridia bacterium; assembly: GCA_017381715.1. GTDB lineage: Bacteria > Bacillota > Clostridia > Oscillospirales > CAG-382 > SFLA01. Next base: position 1,959 of record JAFOBR010000049.1, on the reverse strand, counting down.
AAGGGAAGCGGTTTCCACCATAGGTAAAAACATTGCCTGCCCAACCGCCATTTTTCCCCAGGAAAAGGACAATTCTCCCAAAGAAAGCACCCATTCTCCAATTGTCCAGAGTGATGCAAAGGAAAAAGCAAGCAAGTGCTTGTTTGCGGGCACAAATTTAATAAGCCACATAACTCCTGCCGTAAGCAGAGAATGGTACAGCGCTATTCCTATGCAGGCGACAATTACGATCGTTATTCCCTCTGCGGCGGAAAATCCGAACCCGTCAAAGGGGTAAAGTGCCATAAACCAATAATAAAGGGGAATATAAAATCCAAAGCAAAACAAATAGGAATAACGGAAAAACGCTTTCCTCTCGCAGGAGAAAAGCGCAAAGAAGTACAGCGCAAGTCCCGGAAATGCGAATATAAAGGTATAATCGCTCCAGAACTGCACCGAATATATTATTCCGGCTGTAAGGCAAGTGATCGCAGGATGTTTTTTAACGTAATCAGTTAAGGTCATTCAGCATTTTTCTTATTTCCGTTACAGCGAATTCAAAAGCTTCATATCCGTCTGCAAAGGAATATTTGTGTTTAATATCGTCGGTATCCGAAAGAGAGGAAAGTCCGGTAAACATCATAAGATGGGGCTCTACCGTAAGTATGAATTCCTCCTCGGTGTCCTTGTTTATCTGTGCAAGGGTTTCTTTAAGATATGCGTTGCCGTATCCGGGAGGAACAATAATACCTTCTCCGTCGCAATCCTTAATATGCATATACTCAACGTAATCCTTTAAAAGCTCGTATGCGCCGGAAGCGTCCTCACCGCAAAAGGGGAAGTTGCCGTTATCCAACACTACTTTAAGTCTGCCTCCGAAGTGATCCATAAGCTCACGCACGTTTTCGGGGCTCTGACCGTATATGCCTTTTTCGTTTTCGTGGCAAAGGGTAAAGCCGCGGGCTTCTGCCATTACGAGCAGCTCTTCCATAAGAGCGTAAACCTTTTGGGCAAATTCGCTTCTTTCCATATTTTCCGCAGGATAAAAACTGAACATACGCACACGCTTGCATCCCAGCTTATCGCCGATATCCATTATACGGGTAAAAAGCGCCTTGTGGGCTTCTGTATCACCGTCCACAGCTATCTTGCCGATAGGGGATCCCAGAGAAGAAAGGGTTATGCCTGCTTCAGAAAGCTTTTTCTTTACAGTATCCACTTCCTCATCGGAAAGGGTCACAAAGCTTTTTCCGTCCACACCGCGTATTTCAAGCATATTTATGCCTAATTTTTTAAGGGACTCCAGCTGCACATCAAAGCTTGCGTCAATTTCATCCGCAAAGGCGGAAAGAATAAATTTTGCCATTATGAACCTCCTAAAGGACCCATAGCTATTTTGTTTTCAACAAAGTATCCGGTATATGAATGACCGTTGGGCCAAGTGTAAACCGATTCTCCTCTGTGAACGTAATCGTTTTTATCGTCATAGCGGAAGGAACCGTCTTCGTTTCTCAGACGGGTGTCCATATAATCGTCAAGAAAATATCCGGTATAGGTTTCGCCGTTTTTCCAGGTGTAAACGCCGTAGCCGTTGCGCTTGTCCGCTTTGTATTCGCCGTTATACACGTCCCCCTCCGCAGAGGTAAAAACGCCGCTTCCTTCTTTAAGGTCGTTTTTAAATTCGCCTTTATACGTTGCACCGCTTGCCCAGGTGTAGGTGCCGGAGCCGTGCATCATATTATCGTTAAAAGCGCCTTCGTAAAAGCTTCCGTTGGACATGGTGTATTTTCCGTTACCGTGCTTTTTGCCGTTCATAAGAGATCCTTCGTAAACGTCACCGTTTGCGTATGTATATACTCCCAGACCGGTAATTTCATCGTTAAGAAAATCACCCTCGTAAACGTCTCCCGTAGCGGCATAGGTCATTTTGCCCTTGCCGTTTCGGTATATTCCGCTTATTCCGCCTTCGTAAATATCGCC
>JAFOBR010000048.1 GCA_017381715.1 Clostridia bacterium | reverse complement strand
TCAAACTCTCTAAAAAATTGTATCTTATCTAAGCTCGCGCCTAGTTAAAACCTTTTTTAGAGCTAATCTTTTGCTCTTACTTACTTTTGGTATAGTCTTTTCAACTATTTCAGAATTAACGAGATTTCACATACTTTTCTTTGTACATTTCTTCTTCGTTGTTGTTCGATTTTCAATGTCCGTCGCTGTCTCGCTCTCGCCGACAGCTTGGCTATTCTACCACATCTTTTCCCCTTTGTCAACACCTTTTTTTAAAAAAATTAAAGTTTTTTCAAAAAAATTTTTTATGCATAAAAAACCCGATAAAATCCACAATATATAGTGGTGATATATATGCTGACTATACTATTCCGCACTTTTTTGTTATACGGAATTTTACTTTTTTCTGTAAGAATTATGGGAAAACGACAAATTGGACAGCTTCAGGCAGGAGAATTTGTTGCCGCGCTTTTAATAAGCGAGCTTGCCGCCATACCTATGACGGATCACGACATTCCGCTAACGTACGGCATCGTCCCTTTGATGGTGGTTGCCTGCGCAGAGGTTATAACCGCATACGTTTCCCGCAAGAGCAAAAAAATTCGTCTGTTTCTTGACGGCAAGCCCATAACGCTGGTTCAGAACGGAAAATATATACCCGAGAACATGGAAAAGGCACGGGTGGCAGAGGACGAGGTGGAGGCTCAGGCTCGGCTTAAGGGTTTTGAGGACATGAAGAAGGTTAAAACGGTTACCCTTGAACAAAGCGGCGACATGAGCGTTATACCCTGGGAGGAAGAAAAATGAAAAATTTTATATTTGCCTGCGTTGCCATTGGGGTTATTTTTTGCCTTACAGCCGTTTCTTCCTTTGCGGTAAACAGATATACGGACAATACCTTATCCATGATAAACGCCGACAGGCACGAGGACGCTCTTGACTATTATTATATGAATGAAAAATATCTTTCCCTTGTGGTCAACGGAGGAGAGCTTGAAAGGCTGGAGGAAGCGCTGATTGAGCTTTGCCACGGCGTGGAGGGGGCAAAGGAAAAAGCCGTATCCGTTTGCAAGAAGCTTGCTTCCGGAGAACGGCTTATATCATATTGACTTTTTCGGTTTGATGCTGTATATTATAATATAATATATAGGAAGTGTGCGGAGAAGACGAGGGGTGTTGTATCCTTTGTGTTCAACGTCTTTTCTCCCCCTGCGACACTTTATTATATTATATGATATGTTTTTACCTTTAAAAAGGAGAAAGGATTCCTTATGGAAAAAATATACATTGCCCCTTCTGCGTTGAGCGCCGATTTCGGCAACGCCGCCGCACAGTTCGCTCTGCTTGAGGAGCAGGGGATCGAGTACCTGCATCTGGACGTTATGGACGGCATTTTCGTGCCCAATATATCCTTTGGTCAGGTTGTGATAAAATCTCTGCGTCCCCACTCCAAAATGATTTTTGACACACACCTTATGATAACCGAGCCCGAAAGATATATAGACGATTTTGTTAAAGCGGGTTCGGATTACATAACGATACATTATGAAGCTACCAAAGACCCTGCGGCGGTGCTGAAGCAGATCCGCGCGGCGGGAGTAAAGGCAGGCGTTTCCGTAAAGCCCGGCACACCCGCAGAGGTTTTGCTGCCTCTTATTGAATATGCGGATATGTTTTTGGTAATGACGGTAGAGCCCGGCTTTGGGGGACAGAAGTTTATGGCAGATGTGATGCCCAAGTTGGAAACCCTGCGCAAAGCCATTGACGAAAGCGGAAAAGACATTATCCTTTCCGTGGACGGCGGTATAGACCCTGCCACCGCGCCTATTGCCGCAAAGGCGGGCGCAAGACTTCTTGTTGCGGGAAGCGCCGTTTTTAAAGGCGATATTAAAGAAAACGTTGCCGCCATAAACAATGCCCTTATATATTAATATATTATAGGTAGAAAATTTTTAAAGGAGCGTACATACAATGAAAAAACTGTTTGCTGTTCTTTTGGTGTGCTTGATGCTTTGCGGCGTGCTTGCGGCTTGTAACAACGTACCCGACGAAGTGAGCGAAAAAGACGACGTAAGCATATCCGACGAGGATAAGGTTTACGGCGAAGACCTGCCCATTAAGGATCTGGACGGAAGAGTTATAAGAATTCTTTGCCAGGACTACAACGCACAGGGCAGCGGCTCTATTATGGGCTTTGGCGGAGAAGTTATCCAGCGCGAGGATTATTCCGAAGACACCGCTTCTGCAGTTGACGTTGCAAAGGCAGAAACCAGAAGACTTATAGAAGAAAGATACCACTGCACCATTACCGGCGATATTAAACCCGGCTCTCAGGTTGGTACCATTAACAGTCAGGTTGCATCCGGTATTACCGGCGAAGGCGCTTATGACATTTTGTTTGATAACGTAAACGCTACCGCATCTCACTGGCTTGACGGCGTTTATCTTGACCTTACCGAAATAGACACCATTGACCTTGCCAACCCTTGGTGGGACCAGCAGGCTGTTAACGATCTTTCCATCAACGGCAGTCTGTTCGTAGCTCTGGGCGATATCAATACTCAGGACAACGACGGTACCTGGATCATATACTTTAACAAGCGTCTTGCCGCAGAAATGTGCGCAGATTACGATTTTTATGAAATGGTTGATAACGACGAATGGAATTTCGACAATTTCATTAAGATCTGCAAGGGTATAACCTATAACAGCAATAACGACGATATTCTTGATGAAAACGACACCTGGGCGTTTGGTACCGAGCTTTACAACATTTACGTACACGCGCTTTCCGCAGGCGAACGTATTGCATCCAAGGACGATGACGATATGCCTTACATTACCCTGCAGACAGAGGGTATGTACAACGCTCTTCACAAGATAACCGATTTCTACAGCGATACCACCACGGTAATGATCGCAAATGACGGCAGATTCAACAACAAGGGTTATTCCAACGTATGGGAAGCAACCATTATTAAGGCGTTTACCGACGGCAGAGAGCTGTTCTATATGGGCGGTCTTATGAATCTTACCGGCTTCCGTTCTATGGAAGATGATTTCGGTATGCTCCCCATTCCCAAGATGTATGCGGATCAGGACAGATATTACCACTCCGTATCCCCCTCCAAGACCTCTGCTCTGGCTATTCCCAGAACCGTACAGAACGTAGAAGACCTTGGCTTGGTTATTGAAGCTATTGCCGCAATGAGCAAGAATATAGTTACTCCCGAATACTATGACCGTACTCTTAAGCTTCAGGCTACCCGTGATGACGATTCCGGAAGAATGCTTGATATAATATTTGCATCCCGTGTATATGACCTTGCAAACATCTACAACTGGGGCAACGCGGTTTCTGCTTTCTATTATGCGGATTCCAACTTCGTTTCCAGATTTGAAAATATTTCGGGTTCTGTTCAGAACGCTATGGAAAACACCGTGGAAGGCTTGCTTGAATAGTGTCCCGGAGGAACATACAAATGAAAAAGATTTTACCTATTTTACTTGTTCTGGTGCTGCTTTGCGCCGCTCTTGCGGCGTGTAATGACACCACGGACACCAACCAAAGCGGTTCCGCCGTGAGTGATACCGACTACACCGCAAGCGTACCCGTGAAGGATATGGACGGACGTGTTATCCGTATTCTTTGCAGAGACTGGAACGCAAAC
>JAFOBR010000047.1 GCA_017381715.1 Clostridia bacterium | reverse complement strand
CTTTACAAGGGTCAGCCCGTGGCAGTAGTAGGAGGCGGAGAAAACGCATTTGAGGATGCGTTGTATCTTTCTGCTCTTTGTACCAAGGTGCATCTGTGCGCAAAAAAAATAACCGCTTCTGAAGAAACGGTGAATACCGTTAAAGCAAAAGAGAATATTATAATATACGAAGGCTTTTATCCCACGGAGATATACGGCGAGACCCGCGTTACGGGACTTGTTATAGCGGATAAAGAGAAAAACACCGCAGATATTACTGCGGCGGCAGTTTTTACCGCCTTGGGACAGACCAGAGATAACGCTATTTTTGCAAAAATAGTAGTGGTTGATGACAGCGGATATATTATCGCCGCCGAAGATTGCTCTACGGATACCAGAGGTGTCTGGGCTGCAGGGGACACCCGCACCAAGCCTTTGCGCCAGATAGTTACCGCCGCATCCGACGGCGCTGTTGCCGCTACAGCCGCATCCGCTTATATTATAAAAAAGAGAAAAAGCAAATAACTTTACATATTTCGCCGCGCCTTTACCGCGGCGAAATATTTATACACCAAAGTTATGAAAGGATGAGCTTGGTTTGAAAAAAATATTGGCACTTGTTTTGGTTTTCTCTTTATGTACGCTGTTTTTCGGGTGCAAAGGCGGCAGTGAGCAAAGCACACCTCCGCAAAAAGAAGGGGAATACCGCTTGGGATTTTCCGTTTTAGCCTCCGAAGTGGGGAAAGATATAGCGTTTAAGGCGGTTTTTGCCGCTGTTATTACGGATACGGACGGAAAGATAGTAAAATGCATCGTGGATGAAGCGGACGCTTCCCCCGATATGAATGATTTTTCAGAAAGTATCGGCAAAGAATTTCCCACCAAAAATGCACTGGGCGAAAATTACGGAATGTCCTCTGCTTCCCCTATCGGAAAAGAATGGAGTGAACAGGCAAAAGCGTTTTCCGATTACTGTATCGGCAAAACATCAAAGCAGATAGAAAACAGCTTGGGCGAAGACGGAAAGATTGCAGACCTGCAGGCATCCTGCACCATATATTCGGCAGATCTTGTAAGATGCGTTAAGCAGGCTTGCGAAAACGCAAGCAAGCCGTTTACCGCAAAGGGTGAGGTTTTGCTGGGAATGTCAGTTTTATGCGTGATGTCCGCTTCCTCTGTTCCCGCATCAGCCGCCGAAGACGGTAAAGCAATGTTTTCTTGCGATATGGCAGCAACCGCTTCCGATAAGGACGGAAAGGTATACAAAGCGTATATTGACGAAATTGAATCCTATATCGCTTTTGATAATGACGGCGCAAGTCTGGAAGATCCCGATACCGTACCCGTATCCAAGCAGACGCAGGGAAAGGCTTACGGAATGGCGGCGGCTTCTCCGATCGGCAAGGAATGGTTTGAGCAGATAAACGCTCTTGCGGATTACTGCGCGGGAAAGACCGCTTCCCAAATAAACGGCTCCGTTGGCGAAGACGGAAAGGTTGCAGACCTTACCTCCTCCTGCACCGTTCACGCAAAGAGCTATACCAACGCTGTGATAAAAGCACTTGAAAACGCAAAATGAAAAAAATATTATTAATTTTAACTGTTGTTGCGGTTACCGCGGGACTATGCTCCTGCGGTAACGGGCAGGACACAAAAAACACCCGTGTTTTTTACGAATATTT
>JAFOBR010000046.1 GCA_017381715.1 Clostridia bacterium | reverse complement strand
GGTTCGGCGCAGATAATATTCGTCCGCCCGATCGGGATGCAGGGGACGGTCCACGGGCACGTTTCGCACGTCGCGGACGGTAACATGCTCCGAAAGCGCTCCCTCGACCGTCAGCCCGCAATAGGGACGGGAGGGAAGATATCCCTCCCCCTCATCCACGTAAAGAAGCTGAAAGGAGAGCCTCTCCCCCCGAAGAACGGAAATTTTCTCCAACCGAGGGAAGGAATCGATGGAATCATCCAAAAACGCCTTCTGCTGAGACGAAACGATCTTAGTCTTGAACATGGTCCCCTCCGTGATCTGCGCCGCAGGGGGGGATCCCTGCAGGCTTGTATTGAATTTATTATATCATAAAATCGGTTGTTTGTCAAATGTTGCTCCACTCCGTTACGCAATCTCGAATCCCAATCACGCCAAAGGCGTGTATATCATCAATGCGAAGCATTGTATATCATCAACACGTAGTGTTGTATATCATCAAGCCGCAGGAAGATGCACGCTGATGCGTGATGAGATGCAAAGGCGGAAACCCGCCTTTGATGATATACCGACTTGCGTCGGATGATATACCAAGCCTGCGGCTTGGATAAAAAAATTCCAAGTCCGCAGACTTGGAATTTTTTGGCACCCGCAGCGGGAATCGAACCCACAACTAGCCCTTAGGAGGGGCTTGTTATATCCATTTAACTATGCAGGCGTGCTTTGTGTATTTTACACCAAAGGATGTAATTTGTCAACCTGATATTGATTTTTACAGAAAGCGGAGTTATAATGTTTTTCGACAAGGAGAATAAAAATGAAGTTATATAGATTTTTCAAAGAAAAGCCCTATACTCTGCTTTCGTTATATTGGTTCGTTCAGATCGCTTGGTATCAGATAGCATTGAAGGTTTCGATATTCGGAAACGAAGTTATTATGATACCCTTCAACAGTATAGATAATCTTATTCCTTTTTGCGAGTGGTTTATTATTCCATACGTATTATGGTATCCCTTTATTTTGTGCGTAAACGTGTATCTCGCCCGAAAAGGCGAAAAGCAGGAATATATGTACCTTGCTCTTATGACCATTATAGGTATGGTAATATGCATGGGCGGTAACACGATCTTCCCCACGGAAATAATACGTGACGAAAACCTCATCGAAAACCTCGGCAGAAGCAACATACTTACAAAGTTCACCGCATTTATTTATTCATGCGACGATCCTCCCAGACTGGTATTCCCCAGCATGCACGTATACGGCTCCGTAGTGCTTGCGGCGGCAATGCTTAAATGCAAGGCGGCAAAGCTTTGGATGAACATTGCAAGCGTGACCTTAAGCGCACTTATCTGCCTTTCCACAATGTTTATAAAACAACATTCGGTAATTGATTTTGCATCTGCGCTGTTGCTGTTTACCGTACTTCACATCGGTTATATTATAGTTTTAAAATTTAAAAGTAATAAAGGTATCCGTTAACATAACACGGATACCTTTTCTTTTGAAAAATATTAATCAAGCATTTTAAGCACGTCGGGGAACGGCTGCAAAGAGCGTTTCAGAATACCGTTCATACACGCAATGGCGACACCGTAGTTGACCATAGGTATTCCCTGCTGTTTTGCAAGGGACATTCTGTACCCCATCTCGGTTTCGTTAAGCATACATCCGCCGCAATGGATAACCAGAGAAAACTGTGATAAATCCTTGGGAAAATCATTTCCCGAAGAAAAAACGAGTTCAGGCTCCGCGTTTGTGTATTTACGTATCCACGCGGGTATCTTCACACTGCCTATATCACCGCACTGGCGGTGGTGGGTACAGCCTTCGGAGATAAGCACTTTGTCGCCGTCCTTCAAGGCTTTTAACGCTTTTGCTCCCGAAACAAGGGAAAGCAGATCCCCTTTATAACGGGCAAAAAGTATGGAAAAAGAGGTTAACATAACATCCTCGGGCACATCCTTTGAAACTCTGCCGAAGGCTTGGGAATCGGTTATAACAAGCTTGGGCGGATTTTTCAAAGCGGAAAGCGTTGCTTTAACTTCCGTATCCTGACAGCAAACGGGAATACAATGGTTATCCAAAAGTTCTCTTAAGGTTTGTTGCTGAGGAAGGATAAGTCTTCCCTTGGGGGCGGATTCGTCGATAGGCATAACCAGCACTACCGTATCCCCTTCCGAAACCAGATCCCGCAGAATATATTTTTCCTGCTTTTTTGCCTTTGTTTTGCCCAATAGAGTTTTAAGCGTTTCTATATTTTCGCCGGTTTGAGAAGAAACCGAAACACCATCGTGAGTAATATTTGCTTTGCCCAGATCGGCTTTTGTATACACCACCAGATAGGGCACGCCCCGTTCTTTTATCAGGGCAAGCACTTGCTCGTCTTCTTGAGTAAAGCCTGCGGTTCCGTCAACAACAAGCACCGCAAGATCGGTGGAAGCAAGGGTGCGCAAGGTTTTTTCCACACGTTTTTCGCCCAGCTCGCCGATATCGTCAAATCCGGGAGTATCGGTAATAAGCACCGGTCCTATGGGAAAAAGCTCCATTGCCTTTTTAACGGGATCTGTGGTGGTACCCGCCACATCAGAAACCACGGAAAGTTCCTGCCCCGTAACAGCATTTACAAGGCTGGATTTGCCTGCGTTTCTTTTGCCGAAAAAACCTATATGCAATCTTTCTCCCGAAACAGTTTGGTTTAAAGACATATATTTTCTCCTATCAGAATCGGAAATCACGTCTGTTGGAAGCACGGATATCCGTAATATTCTGAATTGCTATATCTTTTACTTTAAAATTGGTTATCTTTTCAAGCTCGGTTTCTACCATCTTGTAGCCCACAGCCTTGGTTTCGGGGGAAGCGTAGTCTTCAAGATATTCGGAAAGTGTCATAAGTGCGTTGGGATGACAGCAGTTGATTATCTGTCCCGATTTGCAAAGGCTCATAAAACGGTCGCCCGTTCTGCCCTCTCTGTAGCAAGCGGTACAGAAGGAAGGAATGTGTCCGTTGTCCATAAGCCACTTAACCACTTCATCCAAAGAGCGTTGGTCGGATACGTCAAACTGCTCAGTATCGTGAGGACGCTCTTCTGTGGTATAACCGCCGACAGAGGTACGGGATCCGCCGCTTACCTGAGAAACACCCAAGCGGAGGAGTTTACTGCGGGTTTCCTCTGTTTCGCGGGTGGAAATAATGATACCGGTATAAGGCACGGCAAGGCGAATGCAGGCAGTGATCTTTGCAAACATTTCATCGGAAATACCGTTATCGAATTCATCGGGATCGATATCGTCAGCCCGCTTTAATCTGGGTACGCTTATAGTGTGAGGTCCTACACCGTGAGCCGCCTCAAGATGTTCCGCATGCATAAGAAGACCTGCAAATTCGTATTTATAAAGCTCCAGACCGAAAAGCACACCCAAACCGACGTCATCTATACCGCCTTCCATAGCTCTGTCCATAGCTGTGGTGTGGTAATCGTAATCGTGCTTGGGGCCCGTGGGATGAAGCTTAAGATAGCTTTCCTTGTGGTATGTTTCCTGGAACAGAATGTAAGTGCCGATACCGGCGTCCTTAAGCTTGCGGTAGTTTTCCACGGTAGTAGCGGCAATATTTACGTTTACTCTGCGGATAGCTCCGTTTTTGTGCTTAACGCTGTAAATGGTGTTTATACATTCAAGTATGTATTCTATGGGATTATTCTTGGGGTCCTCCCCTGCTTCTATGGCAAGACGCTTATGTCCCATATCCTGCAAAGCGATAACCTCTGCTTCTACCTCTTGCTGTGTAAGCTTTTTACGTGCGATATGCTTGTTTTTAAGGTGATAAGGGCAGTAAACACAGCCGTTTACGCAGTAGTTGGACAAATAGAGAGGAGCGAAAATAACTATACGGTTTCCGTAAAAGGCTTGCTTGATCTCCTCTGCTATCTTGTATATCTCCTCTATCTTTTCGGGAATATCGCAAGCAAGAAGCACGGATGCCTCTCTGTGGGTAAGTCCTTGGCATGTACAACCGTTTCCGTTTTTAACGGGGCGTGCCTTTTGCAGAATAGAATCTATAAGAGGAACGTTGTTTTTGTTTTGCTCCGCGTATTCGATGGTCGCCAGAATTTCCTCGTTGTTAATAAACTCTGCGGGATCCAACGATGCGGGATTATAATTTGCCATAATATTTATCCTTTCTTAACGTCGCCTCGGTCAACCGTTATTTCACAGCCGGTTAAAGCGACACGTTCTTTAAGTTGTTGCAAGCATTGGGCGGATTCGGCTCCGTCAGAAAGCTTGTTATTGTATAGCTGGTATTTTTTGCGTACAGACGCAGGTGATAAATTGGGCATTACTACGTTTGCGCCGGAAAGAATACCTCTTTCCCTTCCGTCTTCAGAAACAGTACCCAATGCAGTAGTGGCGGGAAGAAGCACGCAGGGATGTATAATGCGTATTACCGAAAGCAAAAAGCAGGTAAGGTCGGCACTTCCACCGGAAAAATCACCGAATGGTGTATCCTTATGCGGGATAAAAGGACCGATACCGCACATATCCGGTTTAAAATCCTGAATAAAGCAAAGGTCTTTTGCTATGTGATCCACAGTCTGGTATGGGCTTCCCACCATAAATCCCGCACCTACCTGATAACCGATATCACGCAGATCATTAAGACAGCGCATACGATTTTCCAAAGTTAAGTTTTGGGGATGTAAGCGGCTGTAATGCTCGGCATCCGCAGTTTCGTGGCGGAGAAGATATCTGTCTGCTCCTGCGTTAAAAAGGGCAAGATAGCTTTTGTACGTTCTCTCTCCCAAAGATAATGTTACGGCACATTCGGGAAAACGGGATTTTATTTCCGCAAGTATTCCGCACAGCACTTTATCGGTATAATATCCATCCTCCCCACCCTGAAGCACAAATGTGCGGAAGCCAAGATCATAACCTTCCTCACAGCATTCAAGTATCTCTTCGTGGGTAAGACGGTAACGGACACAGTGGGCATTGCTTTTTCTTATACCGCAATAATAACAATCGTTGCGGCAAATATTGCTTATTTCTATAAGTCCGCGGATAAAAACCTTTTTCCCGTACACTTCGTCCCGTATACGGCAGGCTTCCTTTGCCAGCACATCTGCGTCCTCCGCAGTATAAGTAGAAATAAGGGTTTTATATTCCTTTTGGGAAAGCTTTTTTTCTTTTAAAAGCTTAAATGCCAGTTCAGTCATTGAAAACAGCTCCCGAATATGCGGTCTTTACGCTTACGCCTTCTATCTTTCCGATCTTGCCGGAAAGGGCGGCAACGGTATTCTGAGGCGCTTCCATAGCAATGCTGATAATGCTCACACCTCTGCGGCGGTAAGGAATACCCATTCTGCCGATAATGTATTCACCGTATTCGTGGAGGATGGAGTTTATCTTTTCCGCAGACTCGCTGTTTTCCACAATTATACTTATTACTGCAATTCTCGTTTCCATAAAAAATACCGCGCTCTTTCAAAAAGAAAGGCGCGGCAAAAGAATATGGATATATTTCTTACCTTTGCCTTTCAGTCAGAGCAAATCTTTCTGTCAGGATAAGATATTATACTATATTTTAATACGTATTGTCAATTATTTTTCAAAAACGCGTTCAAGAGAAATGCGTTTTTTGGCAACGTCCACTTCGATAACGCGGACCTTGATTATCTCGCCTACCTTAGTGGCATCCTGCGCTCTGCGCACGAAGCCTTTTGCCAGCTTGGAAATATGAATAAGTCCGTCCTGATGCACGCCGATATCCACGAATGCGCCGAAATCCGCAACGTTACGTACGGTACCCACAAATTCCATACCGGGCTTGAGCGAGGAAATATCCATAGCGTCGGTGCGAAGGATAGGCTTGGGAAGTTCATCACGAGGGTCGCGTCCCGGTTTGGTAAGTTCGTTCATCATATCGGTAAGCGTAGGTACGCCTACACCGATAGACTCTGCCAACGAATCCAGACCTACAAGGTTAGCCTTTGCTTTAATATCCTCAAGCTTGCGCTCTCTTACATCCTGCTCGCTGTAGCCCAGCTTTTTAAGAAGCGCACGGGCAGATTCATAGCTTTCGGGGTGAACTGCGGTGTTATCAAGCACCTCTGCGCTTTCGGAAACACGCAAAAAGCCTGCGCACTGGGTAAACGCCTTATCACCTATTCCCTTTACCTTTTTTAATTCTTCACGGGAATTAAAGAGGCGGTTTTCATTTCTGTAATCGTATATAGCCTTTGCAGTCTTGGAGGATATACCCGCAACACGGGAAAGGAGAGAAACTGAAGCGGAATTAAGATCTACACCTACGGAGGAAACCGCATCCTCCACCACGCCGTCAAGAGAAGCGGAAAGCTCCTTGGGGTTCATATCGTGCTGATACTGTCCCACGCCGATAGCTTTGGGGTCGATCTTTACAAGCTCCGCAAGAGGGTCCTGCACACGGCGGGCGATAGATACGGCGCTGCGCAAGGAAACGTCAAACTGCGGGAATTCTTCTGCGCCCAGCTTGGATGCGGAATAAACGGAAGCACCTGCTTCGTTTGTCATAATATAGCTTACGGGACGGTTGAGCTTGGGAAGAAGGGAAGAAACGAAAATTTCGCTTTCCTTACTTGCAGTACCGTTACCGATAGAAATTATATCAATACCGTATTTCTTTACCAAAGCGGAAAGAACACGCTCTGCGTCCTCGGTACGGTTCTGGGGAGGAGTGGGATATACCACGGTGGTATCCAGAACCTCGCCGTTTTCACCAACAACAGCGATTTTACAGCCGGTTCTGTATGCAGGGTCAAAGCCCATTACTACCTTGCCCTTTACGGGTGCCTGCATCAAAAGATTGCGCAGGTTTTCTCCAAACACCTTTATTGCCTGCTCCTGGGCGGATGCGGTAATATCGCTTCTCACTTCGTTCTGAATAGAAGGGGCGATAAGTCTTTCATAACCGTCTATAACTGCGTCTTTCACATACTGGGTAGAGGAGCATACCTGCTTGGAAACGGTCTGTCCTATAAGATATCCTTCGATATAATCCTTATCTACATCAACCTTGACAGAAAGGAAGCCTTCTTTTTCTCCGCGGTCAATAGCCAGAATACGGTGGGAAACCAGCTTTTTAAGAGGCTCGCTTCTGTCGTAATACATACGGTAAACGCTGTCCTCCTCCGTCTTTGCCTTTGTGGCAAGGAAGCCGTTTTTCATAGTATATTCACGTATCCATTTACGGAAGGATGCGTTATCCGAAACGCCTTCGGCAATAATATCCATAGCACCGTGAAGAGCGTCTTCTGCGGTGTTTATTTTCTTTTCCGGATTAAGATATTTTTCCGCTTCCAGAACAATATCCGTATCCTTCTCCTGAGCAAGCATAAGCTCGGAAAGAGGTGTGAGCCCTGCATCTGCCGCAACGGAAGCGCGGGTCTTGCGCTTGGGACGGTATGGACGGTAAATATCGTCTATTTCCGCAACGGTCACTGCTTTATCCAAAGCTGCGTTTATTTCATCCGTCATTTTTTCCTGCTCGGTTATAAGACGGCGGACTTCTTCTCGTCTCTGCTCTACTGCGCGGTAAGCGCGGAGCTTTTCATCAAGATCACGAAGCACGGTATCGTCAAGAGAGCCGGTAGCTTCTTTACGGTAACGAGCTATAAAAGGAATGGTGTTTCCTTCGTCAATAAGCTTTACAGCCGCCTCCGCCTGAGTTACTTTAATACGGAGTTCTTCGGCTATTCTTGCAATAATATCCATTTGCTTTTCCCCTTTGGAAATTGATAGGTATATTATACCAAAAATAATGCCAAAAGTAAACAAAAAAATATCCCGTTTGGGATTTTTTCACCAAACGGGATATGAAAAAACGGTTTTACATCGTTACAAGGAAGAATCTCGCAATAAAGAGGATGCCGATGATGGTAACAACTATATCCTTCTTGGTGAACTTACCGGTGAAGAGACGGATAAGAACGTAAGAGATAGCGCCTACTGCGATACCGTTGGAGATAGAGTAAGTAAGAGGCATCATAATGAGTGCCATAAATGCGGGCACTGCAGATGCGATATCGTCCATATCTACCTTTGCGAAGTTCTTGAGCATAAGAACGCCAACATAGATAAGAGCGGGTGCGGTTGCACATGTGGGAACGATAGCTGCAAGAGGAGTGAGGAACAAGCATACGAAGAAGCAGATGGAGGTTACGAGAGAAGTAAGACCGGTTCTGCCGCCTGCTGCAACGCCTGCTGCGGATTCAACGAAGGTGGTACAAGTAGAGGTTCCGAATACTGCACCTGCGCAGGTTGCGATAGAGTCGCAAGCCATAGCCTTGTTAACGTCGATAGGGTCGCCGTTTTCGTCAAGCATATTTGCTTGGGAAGCGGTACCGTAAAGAGTGCCGATAGTATCGAACATATCTACGAGAGTAAAGGTAACAACGAGAACGATTGCGTTTATAATTGCGCTTGCGCCGCCGGAGAAGATGGTATAACCCTTGAATGCGCCGATAATACCGATTTCGCCGAAATCCTTGAAGGACTGACCGATCTTGCCAAGGTCAAAGGAGGGAGCGGTCCAGGTGGTGAGATAGTAAAGAACGGTAACGGCAACTATGGTAATAATAACGGAACCCTTGACCTTCTTTTTATCAAGAACAGCTATAAGGAACAAGCCGAGAAGAGCGAGAACAACGGGTGCCATAACCTTCCACGCTTCGAAAGCGCCGAGGAATTCGCCTGCTTCGTTGTACATAGCGCCGTGGAAATCGAAAAGCTGAACGAAAGTATACTGGTTTTCCTGAATAATGCCAACGTTCTTGAAGCCGATGAAGGCAATAAACAGACCGATACCTGCGGGAATAGCCTTTTTAAGACAATCGGGCAGTGCTTTTGCAATGTATTCTCTTGCACCGGTAATAGAGAGTATAAGGAACACAAAACCGGAAAGGAGAATAATAAACAGACCTTCCTGATATCCCTTTATAGGGTCGCCTTCGGAAAGAAGTGCGGGAAGAATAAAGGAAACGAAGAAGAATGAGTTAAGACCCATTCCGCACGCCTGTGCGTAAGGAAGTTTTGCGTAGAGTGCGTAAAGCAAAGTACCAACAACCGCTACGAGTATGGATGCAATATAAACAGCATTCCAAATAGTATCGTAAGGGCCGCCGAAGGTAAAGCCTACTACCTGATTAGGGTTGGTAACTACAATGTATGCCATTGCGAAGAAGGTAGTAAGACCTGCAATTATCTCTGTTCTCACGTTTGAACCGCGTTCAGAGATTTTGAAGAACTTGTCCATAAAAGACCTCCTGAATTAATTTTAGGCATGTAAAAAAAATACCGCCCGAGTGTATAATCACCCATAACGGTATTTTAACGGTTTATTCATTATTTGTCAACAATTTTCACCCATGCAAAACGCAATTTAGCAGTCTGCACAAAGGTTAAAAAGTAATGTAGTGTAATATGCCGAATGTTATGTCAACACTTCGCAAAAATACTTTCGGCAAGGGTATAAAAATCATCTTTGGTAACAGCGGTATTGATATTTCTGCGCAAAGCGGCGCTTCCTTTAAGGCCCTTGGTATACCAGGCAAGATGGGTACGCATCTGGCAAAGCGCTCGTTCACCTTCGTAGAATAACAGTCTGTCTATATGCTCTTTTATTACGGAGAGCTTTTCCGTGTCGGTGATAACACGGCGGGGAACGCCGTCTATATCGTCCTTAAGATACGCAAATATCCAAGGCGCACCCATAGCGGCTCTGCCTACGGCAAGTCCGTCTGCGCCGGTAAGCGAATATGCTTCATCACCCTCGAGAGTAAGCCCTACGTCACCGGAAGCTATAACAGGAACGGAAACAGCGCTTTTTACCTTGCGTATCTCACCGCAATCGGAAAAGCCCGAATACATTTTGTTTCTCGTTCTGCCGTGAACGGTTATCATGGAAGCACCCGCCTGCTCGCACACCTTTGCAAGCAGAGGTGCGTTAAGGCTGTTTTCATCCATACCAATACGCATCTTCACGGTAACGGGCACAGATACGCTTTTGACTACGTTTTCTACGATTCTGCCAGCCTTTTCCACATCTTGCATCAATGCACAGCCTTCGCCGTTTCGAACGATCTTCGGTACGGGACAACCCATATTTATATCTATCATTTCGGGCGAAAGCTTCATAAGCTTGTACGCCGCTTCACCCATTACCAAAGGGTCAGATCCGAAAATCTGTATTGCCGCAGGATGCTCATCTTCTGTAAGAGAAGCAAGCTTAAAGGTGCGCTCATCCCCCATTGTAACCGCCTTTGCGGAAACCAGCTCGGTGGTAACCAGCTCTGCACCGTACCGTACACAAAGAGCGCGGTATGCACGGTCGGTAACCCCTGCCATAGGCGCCAGGAAAAGACCGTATTTAAAATTGTGATTTTTTACATTCATCAACTGATCTTATTACCTCTTTCGTTTCCCGAAGCAAAACCTTTTGCTTTTTCAAACAATTCGGGGTATTTTGCCTGTCCGCCTGCGAACAGCTCTTCTGAAAGCTTTTTCGCTTCCTCCAGCATATTCATATCCGCCGCGGAAGCCACACGGAAAACAAGCTCGCCGGATTGCTTTTCCCCAAAGAAATCTCCCGGACCTCTCTGCTCGAGGTCTGCGGAGGCTATCTTAAATCCATCGTTGGTTTCGCACATTATTTTAAGGCGGTTTTCTGTCTTGCCGTGAGCATGGTCGGACAAAAGCACGCATATACTTTTATCCTTTCCTCTTCCCACACGCCCTCTGAGCTGATGAAGCTGTGAAAGGCCGAAGCATTCTGCGTTTTCTATAAGTATTACCGTTGCGTTGGGTACGTCCACGCCTACCTCTACCACGGTTGTGGAAACGAGTATTTTAATATCCCCTTTGGAAAAGCCGCGCATTACTTCGTCTTTTTCCGCAGGTGACATTCTGCCGTGAAGCATACCTATATTAATATCCGAAAAATTGCCTCTGCGCAAAGCCTCTGCATATCCTTCTGCGCTCTGCTTACTGCTTTCTTCGTTTTCTTCTACCAGAGGGCAGATTATATATGCCTGATTTCCCTCGTCGATACGGGCACGTATCATTCTGAACACGCGCTCTCGCATTTCGCTTCCCACAAGATAGGTATCCACCTTTTGTCTTCCGGGAGGAAGCTCATCCAGCACGCTTATATCAAGATCGCCGTAAACGATAAGAGACAGTGTCCTCGGTATGGGTGTAGCCGACATTACCAGCATATGAGGTTTTATATCCCCTATTCCGCCTTTTTCCGTAAGACGTGCTCTCTGCATAACGCCGAAACGGTGCTGTTCATCGGTTATAACGAGTCCCAGTGCTTGATATTCCACCGCATCCTGAATAAGGGCGTTCGTTCCCACAATAACGTCAACTGCGCCGTTTTTGATATTTTCCTGCAAAACTGTCTTTTGTTTTTTTGTAAGCCCGCCCGTAAGCAAACCTACTCTTATACCAAAGGAAGACAGCATTTTATCAAGAGTTTTTGCGTGCTGGGCAGCAAGTATCTCGGTAGGAGCCATAAAGGCGGATTGATATCCGTTTTTGGCGGCAAAATACACAGCCGCCGCGGCTACTGCGGTTTTTCCGCTGCCAACGTCGCCTTGCAAAAGGCGGGTCATGGGGGTATCCTTGCACATATCGCCCAGTATTTCCTTAACGCTTCTTTCCTGAGCAGAAGTAAGAGAATACGGCAGAGATTCAAAAAAGGATTTTACACCGCTGTTTTTAAAGGTCATTTTTATTCCCTTGGAGCTTGAAACACCTCTGCGGGAAATACGAAGCGCTGTCTGAAAAACTATAAGTTCTTCAAAGGCAAGAGTACGGCGCGCCTTGGCAACGTCATCCCTGCAGTTGGGAGCGTGAATAAGCTTTACCGCATCCTTTACTGAAAGGAGTGCATATTTTTTACGTATATCCTCGGGCAGAACGTCTTTAATATCCTCGGATAACGGAAGCACGTTGTTTACAGCCGAGCACACCGTTTTTTGGGTGAGTCCTTTTGTAAGGGGGTACACGGGAATAACGTCTTTTAATTTTTTTCCGTGGAGAACGGGTTCCACCTCGGGAGAGACCATTTCTTTTCCGTAAAAGCCAAAGGTTACTTTACCGTAAAAACGAAAAGCACGCCCTTGGGAAAACACCTTTAAAAGCCACTTCTGGTTAAAAAAGGTTATATTCACGGTACCCGTATCGTCCCCTGCGGTAAATTTTATATACTGTACCTTTCCTCCGCCGCTTTTTACGGGAGAATCCACAGTAAGCAGAAGCGAGCATACTTCACCGTCAATAACGTCGGAAACCTTTTTGTTTTCACCTCTGTACTGGTATGTACGGGGATAAAAGGATACAAGGTCCCCTGCCGTGTATAAACCAAGTTTGGCGAAGCACTTGCTTCGTGCTTCGCCTATACCTTTTACGTATTGTAACGGTGTTTTAAAATCCATCAGATCACTATCCTGTTATATTCGGTGCCCGCAGAGTTCAAAATCTGTTCTTCGCGGTCGTGGCAGGAAAAGATAAATACCTGTCCCTTTTCCGAAACCGTTTTTACAAGCTCAAGCATATTCAAAAGCCTGTCGCCGTCAAGACGGACAAACGCATCGTCAAGCACCAAGGGAGGACGTGTTTCGGAAAATACAAGGTCTATAAGTGCAAGACGGAGGCACATATATGCGCTGTCTCTCGTACCTGCGGACATATAGTCGGAATGTTTTGTTCCCGAATCGGTTTCATAAGACATTATAAGCGACGTATCAAAGGAAACTCTGTCGTACTTTCCCTTGGTAACCGCAGACATATATTTGCCTGCAAGACGGGAAAGGGCGGGAGAAACAATGCTGCGCATATATTTATCCGCTTCATTAAGGGCTTCTGCGGCTATATTTACCGCATTATATGATTGCTCAAGATAGCGTATACGTGCGGCAACGGAATCTCTCTGTGCCTGAATAAGAGCAGGCTCGCCTCCGGCACCGATAATTCTGCCTCTTTCGCCCTCTCTTTCACGAAGGAGTCCGAGCAGCTTTTCGTCTTCATCCTTTAAAAAGCGCAAGGCTTTTTCCAGTTCCTCACGGGTGTGCAAAGGCTGTGATGCGTTTTCCGCAAGCTCGCTGATCTTTTTAAGATCACAACCGGCAAACGCCGCTTCCTGCACCGCTTTTGCGGTTTCAAGCTTGGTACGGGCGTTAAGCGCCGTTTCGGTAGCGGCAACAATATCCGCCACACGTTTTTCCACATTCTCGGCATCGCCCGGCATACCTTCGGTAACAGTGAATATTTCTCTGTCCAGAGCATTTAATTCTTCATCGGCACGTTCATAAAGTGTCTTTGCGTTGAAAGCCTTAAGCTCCAGATCTGCAATTTCCTGCTGCGCCGCAGGATACTGCCCCAGCATATATTTCATCTCTATAATAGATGAAAATCCGTTTTTGGTAGCAAAGTGAGAGGCGGCGGAATTAAGAATTATTAAAATAATGCCTATAATCAATGCCGCACCTGCAAAAACAACGATATACTGCCAAGGCAGAAATTCCACGTTGCCGAACAGATCTGTAAAATTAAACGCCGCAGTAGCTCCCGCCGCAAGAAGCATAAGTGTTATTAAGAACACCATAAGCGCCTTTGCGGAGGTGATTGCTCTTATTTTTTTGCGTATAGCAATAACATTTCTACCGTCAAACAAGCTTTCCTTGCGAGCGTTTTCCACGTCTTTTTCCGCATTTTCGTATGCGGATTTACGCTCGTCTCTCTTTACAATATAAGCGCTCCTTTTCGAAACAAGCTTAAGCGCCGCAGCAACCGCATCTTTATCCGGCTCTTTGCCGCCAAAGCACTCCACGGATTCGTTATACTCCGTTTCCGATTCCGTTACCTTGCGGGCGTGTTCCTTAAGCTCTTCATATTTTAAGGACGCTTCGTATTTCTCTATACCGTTCAGCTCTTCGGTTACCTGTGCACGAAGCTCTGCATTTGATTTCAATCCTGCTTCGGATTCTTTTATATCCGCTTCTACTTTTCCCAATTCACCGGAAAGAGAAACTGCGGCACCCAGCGTTTTATCAAGCTCTCCCCGTTTTTCTTCCAAAGCGGGAATCAAGCCTCCGCCCTTTACTCGGCTGCGAAGACGGTTCTTTGCATCGGAAAGACGCTTCAAGGCATCTGCGGCGCTAACAGTTTCGTCAGCGGATGCGACAAGGTTCCTGAGCTGCTCCGCAAGCTCATCATCCTTTTTGCCGGGAGAGGAAAGCTGACGGAAAAACGCAGTTTTTGTAAATATCTCTTCTTTTACTCCAAAGAAGCATTCGCCGGGAACAAGACCTTTTAAAATCTCTTTTCCCGTAAGTTTTTCCGTAACCACGCAGATATCCTTACCCGCAAGAAACTCACGTTCAACGCGATATTTGGTGTTGCCGAGAGAAAACTCCACTGCGCCTGCGGTGCGGGGGTTATCCCAGGGGACGTAATGCTTTTTTTCGTTATCCGAAACGGTGGAAACACGCTGCCCCGAAAAGCCGTAAAACACAAACTTTATAAAATGAGCAAGAGTGGTCTTGCCGCTTTCGTTAGGTGCGGTAATCAGATTTATTCCGGCAGCAGGAGTGATAACGGTGTTGGAAATACAGCCGAAGGAGACTATTTCACATTTTTCTATAACGACTGCGTTCATCTTTCATCCTCCCCGAAATCTGCTATATTCTTTTCATCAAGCACCGTAAGTCCGTATTTAAGCGCCTTTACAAGGGTATTGTATTCTTCGCTTCCGCTTCTGACAGAGGCAATACGTTTTTCCATTATACGGTAAAAGGCGCCGCGTAGGGTGTTTTCGCTTTCTATATCGGTAAAGCTGATTACAGGTCTGGTGTTATCGATTATATAAACCTCGCACTCGGTCTGACCTTCGAGCTCGTCGGGAGAAAGTAAATATTCCTCCGCCGTGTTTCCCTCTGCGGTAACACGTACTACCGTGCCTGCAGGAAATACGGAAACTGCGTTACGTATATTTTCAAGTGCGTTTCTTCTGCTGACTGTTCCCGTGATATCGCACACAATGCTTTCGTACTGCATATAGGCAACGGAAACAGTATCCAGAGTAATATTATTCTTTTCTATTTCGCCGATAAGGGCGGATTTTACCCCCGTTTCGTCAAAGCTTCTGCCGCAAAGACAGCCGGGATATGCGTAAGCAACTCCGTTTTCAAAGCAAACGCCCGTGCCTTTGTGTATATGACCGAGAGCCACATAATCAAATCCGCTTTCACCTATATCTCTTTTGGTAACGGGACCGTTGGTTGAAAGCGCGCCCGACGTATCCCCGTGGCAAACGAGGATGTTTATCATATCATCATTGGGCACTTCGTATCCCAAAACGGTGCTTTCGTTACAAATAGAGGATGCAAAACCGTATCCGAACACACGGACACCCAATTCGGGTAATTCAACACACTCTCTTTCACGGAAAACGTGTACGTTTGAAGGGAAAGAGGCGGTGGCATATACCGAAGATTGTGTAAAAGGATCGTGATTACCGGGGGATATAAAAAACTTACAATCCGGCAAAGAAAGAAATGCGTTTTTAAGCATAAGTGCCGTGTCACGGGTTGCGAATTCGGTATCGAACAGATCGCCTGATATAAGGAAAAGCTGTGTTTTTTCTTCACGGGCTTTTTCTATAAGTGCAAGAAAGCTCTTTCGTATATTTTCTCTGCGTTTTTCAGCTCCCGAGGGAGTGAAAGCGGTAAATGGAGAATCCAAATGGACATCCGCAGTATGTATAATTCTAACGCTCATCAGATTTTCTCCTTTTCATTATGAACGATGCCATGGTGCCGCGTTCCTTTCCCTGCATACGATGGGAAAAGAACATATCCGTATTACAGCAGGTGCATATATTGCAGGCGGAAATGTTCTCTGCGGAAATTCCGTTTTTTAAAAGCACCGCCGTATTTAACCCCGTAAGATCGAGAAAATATTTCCCGTTTTCTTTGGGTACAAAATATTTTGAATTATTATGATCGGACTCTGTGAAAATATCGTAAAGCTCGCTCCCTACCTCGTAACAGCACACGCCTGCGCAAGGTCCGATAGCGGCAACTATATCCTTTTTATCGCTTCCCGCATCTGTCATCATTTTTATGGCGACGGCGGATATCTCCCCTGCCGTTCCCCGCCAGCCGGAATGAACGGCGCCGCAAATATCTTTTTTAATATCGTAAAAAAGAATAGGAACGCAATCTGCGCTTCTTACGGAAAGAACGGTATCTTCACAGGAGGTAACAAGATCGTCCACATCAAAATCATAAGGGGGCTTTACCGTGCCTCTGCCGCGGTCTTCCTCCGAAGCGAAAACAACGGTGGTGCTGTGTGTCTGATAAGTGCGGCAGACGTAATTTTCGTCCAAATCAAATATAGATGCGGCGATACGGTGGTTTGCTTGTACGTTTTCGACAGAATCTTTAATATCACCCGTTCCAACCGCAAAATTAAGTGTATCGAAAGGAGGGGTGCTTACCCCGCCGTGACGGGTAAAAAATGCATGGGGAATATTATATGAATCCAAAAGCGGAGAGGTATAATACAACGCTTTGTCATTGTGTAAAACGAACTGTTGGTTCAACCGTTATCACCTCACAAAAATTATATCATATACTTATTAACATTTCAAGAAACATTATTTTTAAATTAATGATAATTTAATAAAAAAAACTATTGACAAATAGAAAAAAGCCTGCTATAATAAGCAAGCTGTCAGCGAGATGGCGAGAAAAGCGGAATAAAATGGCGGAATAGCTCAGTTGGCCAGAGCATCCGGTTCATACCCGGCAGGTCGTAGGTTCAAGTCCCACTTCCGCTACCATTCCATGGCCCGTTGGTCAAGCGGTTAAGACACCGCCCTTTCACGGCGGTAACAGGAGTTCGATTCTCCTACGGGTCACCAAAAAATCCAAGTCGAAAGACTTGGATTTTTTTATCCAATGCGAAAGCATTGGTATATCATCGCCAAAGGCGTATATCATCACGCACCTGCGTGTATCTCAGTCAGCGTGATTCTATCCACCACTCCGTGATGATTATATTGAAAACAAATTAAAGCAAGGTTGAAAAGCCTTGCTTTTTTCGGTAGATTCGCACTTTTGCCGGATTTTGTCCCGGCGTAAGCGTTTTAAGCGATCGCTTATTTAAATTTAAAGAAATATAGTATAAAATAAAAAACAAAAAACTTTCAAAAATCATTACACACTTTCAATTTTTTTGGTACTGCTATTTATGAAGGGCCTTTCAAAAACGCGAGGAAGGAGGCAAGTTATGGAACTTCAAAGCAAACAAACGGCGAGAACGCCTATGGGCGATGAAAAGATCGTTGAGCTTTATTGGAAACGCGATGAAAAAGCGATTGAGGAAACCGACTTCAAATATAGAAAGTATCTGTTTTCCATTGCCTACAACGTGGTTCACGATAGACTTGACTCGGAAGAATGCTTGAACGATACATATCTTGGGGCTTGGAACGCAATACCGCCAGCAAGACCAAATGTGCTTAAAGCATTTCTTATTATTATCACACGCAGGGTTGCAATCAAACGCTACCACAGTAAGCTGCGGCAGAACGTAATACCTTCCGAGATGACCGTATCCTTGTCTGAACTTGAAAATTTCATCGCAGGTGATGAGGATTTCAGTGCAGATTTCGACGCTGAAAGACTTGGACACGTCATCAGCGACTTTGTTCGCTCGCTTTCCGAACGCAAACAATTCATATTTATGAGCAGGTATTATGTATCCGATCCCATTGATACGATTGCAAGCGATCTGAACTTGAGCCGTTCAATGGTGAACAAGGAGCTTGCCGCCATAAGAAGTGCCTTGAAAGAAAGACTTGAAAGTGAGGGTTATTCTATATGAAAAAGATTGAATGGAACGAAGGTCTGAATCACATTGCTCCCGACCTTGTTGAAAAATATGTTAAACAAAAAGATAAACTCAGACAGAATAACAGAAAGCAAAAAGGCGTATGGCTTCGCTTTGGAGCAATCGCGGCTTGTTTCTTGCTGATTGTAAGCGCGGTTATCGCTGTTCCTATGTTACAAAAAGCCAATTTGCCCGATGTTCCTACTTGGGATACCGCGCAATATTCAGCAGAAGACATAGCCAAATTGTTCGACTCAATGAAACTTGACGGTGTGGCGACTAATGCTTATACGAAGATATATGTTCCTGATAGCAAGTATTTATATATCGGTAATATGACTGATGAT
Source organism: Clostridia bacterium (assembly GCA_017381715.1). Taxonomy (GTDB): domain Bacteria; phylum Bacillota; class Clostridia; order Oscillospirales; family CAG-382; genus SFLA01. Next base: position 17,983 of record JAFOBR010000046.1, on the reverse strand, counting down.
GAATACCTTAAATTGTATCAGCACACACAGATAGACAAAGAATTGAATGAGGTGGAATTGAAGGCTTTCATTGATGCTTTTCTTCCTAAGCTGGCCGAATCGCTCGATGCGCCTATACCCCAATACAGCATCAAAGAAAACAATTATAGTACCGGCAACAATACGCTATCTGCCAGTGTCGACATCGGTTCTTATTATCTATCAGCATCTCAATATCCTCAAAAAAACTCATTAGGATTAAGCAAGTTGGAAGGTAACAGGCAAATTGTTATAGACGGAGAAACAATTCAGATTGATCAACGTCTCTCGGATGAAGAAATATTAGATTCTATTCATTCAATAAAGAACAAGCTATTCGGAATTTTCGGTATATCTTTTTCTAATGCAAAAGTAGTCAGAAACTTTGGTTCCTATACCAAGCATGGAGTAGAGCGCGTCTATATTTACTTCTATGATGAGAGTGCACACGACCTCAACTCATTACAACCCAGACCAATAACGGATTATATATATATCAGTTTCGATAATTTATCCAACTATTCGGGTGATATTGTAAGTGACAGCATACTTACGGTGTCCGGTGTACACTATTTTAAAAATCGAAGCGATATCGGCGACACCCAATACGATGTTATCGCAAATGCAAAAAGAATATCCATAAGCGAGGCTGAGGCATTGTTGTATAATGGGTATGTTTTTGGAGGTCACTCTTGTCCTTTGTGTATGAGGGCACAAGACAAAATAGACTTTGAAGGCTATGATTTTGTTGATATTGAATATGTGTTCGAATATAGTAACAAAAACGAAACACCTTCGATCGGAATACCGTTCTATGCATTCTATAAGAATATTGGCATTTCTGAGAACGGAAACACCATCTACGCAAAAACTTATGTACCAGCGATAGAGGTTAGTGGATATAAGGAGTATTTTGAAAGTCAAAAGGATAATCACAAGAACAACTGATAAGTTGATAAAGTTGAATAATTAATTATAACGCGAAAAGGCAAGGTTGAAAAGCCTTGCTTTTTTAGCGGATTCACATTTATCCCTATCGTGAAAGAACGTCCACGCGCTATGCTTGAAAATTCAAAGTATTCAACCTTAGGTAGAATTAACACAATAAAACTCAACGTTCTTACTATTGTAAGTTGATTTATTTCGTGCTATATTATATTCACAAGATAGCTATCTTAAAAAAATCTTGGAGGACAGAATATGTTAGATCAAAAGATATTCGGCGAAAAGCTTCGGAATCATAGAAAAAAGCTGGGTATGACACAAGAGGAAGTTGCAGAAAAGGTAGGTGTATCTTCGCAGGCAATTTCAAAATGGGAGGCAGGAGATTGTTTGCCCGATTGCTTTAATCTGAAGGCTATTAGCGATGTTTACAAAATCTCGGCAGATGTTCTTCTTGAAACCGAATCAAGCGGTGATCTTGATGCCGTTTCAAATAAGATTGAGCAGCTTTCAACGGAATTCGTTTGGTCAAAGGCAAACTATGACCGCTATAGCAGCAATCTCCGTCAAGAGCTTGGAGAAGATCTATGGAAAATGTGGAAGGGTATATATTTTGCTGAGGTGGGCAACAAAGAATTACAAGAAGAAAGTAAGAAGCAAGGGAACCTTAGAATTATAGGTTCATATGGTACGAAAATCTGGGATGATCGAGGTGTGGCTTGCGTTATTAAATCATCACTTATCAAGCAGCTCTCCCCCTTCGACCAAAGCACGATAGAAGTGATGCAGGCGCTTTGCAGCGAAGACGGACAAAAACTGATTTTCGCTCTATGCTGTGATGTTCCAACACCAAAACAAACGCTAATCGAAAAAGCCAATATTGAAATATCCCGTTTGAATGAACTTTTACTTTTATTTACCGAAAATCGCATCATTGAATTTGTTGCGGATAATCGTTCGGTAGACAGAGGATATTTAATCTGCGGTCATTGCGGTATTGCCGCGTACATGGTACTAACTGCAATGTATATACTCAACAAAAAGAATTATACCGTTTCTCAGTTTCTCATAGGATGAATAGCTTTCTCACCCCGCCTTGCGCGGGGCTTTTTACTGTGTTCGGATGTTTTCTTTTTTATCTGCTATTGCAAGAAAAATTACAATATGATATAATATCCGCGGTAGTTAACTTTACGGTCTTGAAAGGAAAACGATGTTATGATACGCTTTGAATGTGATTACACCGACGGATGCGCTCCTGAGGTTTTAAAGGCACTTACCGAAACAAACTCGCTTAACACAGTAGGCTACGGCAACGATGAATTTTGCGGGATGGCTAAGGAAAAGATAAAAACAGTATGCAAGTGTCCGCAGGCGGAAGTACACTTTGCTGTAGGTGGCACTCAGGCGAATACTATTATTATATCCTCTGTTCTGCGTCCGTACGAGGGCGTGGTTTGCTGTGAAAGCGGGCACATAAACGTGCACGAAACGGGTGCTATCGAAGCCACGGGACACAAGGTTCTTGCCCTCCCCGCAGTAAACGGAAAGCTTACCCCAAGGGGACTTGAAAAATATTTATCCGTTCCCACCAACGAGCACGAAGTAAAGCCGGGTATGGTGTATATTTCCCAGCCCACCGAAACGGGAACCCTTTACAGAGCCGAAGAGCTTGAAAGTATTTATGCTGTTTGCCAAAAGTACTCCGTTCCCTTGTTTGTGGACGGAGCCCGCCTTGCCTACGCTTTGGGGGCAAAGGCAAATGACGTATCACTTCCCTTTCTTGCAAAAAACTGTGATATTTTCTATATAGGCGGCACTAAATGCGGAGCATTGTTCGGGGAAGCAATGGTATTTACCAACTCTGACCTTGCTTACAATATCCGCCATATGATAAAGCGTCACGGCGCACTGCTTGCAAAAGGCAGACTTTTGGGAGTTCAGTTTGCTACACTGTTTACCGATGATCTGTATACCGAGCTGGGCAACCGCGCTATGGCTCTTGCAGAAAAGGTAAAAGAAGGATTAAAAGAAGCGGGAGTTGAATTGTATTACGATTCCCCTACCAACCAGATATTTCCTGTTTTTGAAATGGGTGCTTTGGAAAAACTGCAAAAAACATATTCTTTTGAATTTATCGCAGACCTTGGGGATAAAAAAGCGATGCGTATCTGCACAGGCTGGTCAACCAAGGAAGAACACGTTGATATGCTTATAAGAGATATAAAAGAAGCCGTATAATAGAGCAAAACCGCCGATAATATCGGCGGTTTCTTGGTGTTTAACAGATATAATATCTACCATCGGTAGTTTTCTTTAGGATACCTTTTTCAATCATTCTCTCGGTAATGCCGGGCAAGATGTTTGGGTTTATTATGCCCGCCTCTGCCAATGTCTTTGCGGTTTCTGCCGATACTGCGCCGCAGTTCCGCAGTTTTTTGATTATTGCATTTTTTCTGATAAGCGGAAACGGAGGGACAAAGATCATATTACTAACCTACCTATAAGTTTTTTCTTGGGTCAATCCTTCTGTTCAGTTGCAAAAACGCTGATCCACACTTTGTTGTCCTCAGTGGGAACAGAAAGAAGACCCCGTTTTTCCGCTTCGAACAAGCTGCAGGTAACAAGATAGTTAAGTCCGTTTGTAAGGAAGTTGCCCATCTGCCAGTGTAGATGCGCAGGAACGGTCTTTTCGTATTCGTTGCGGATTATACAGTAGACCTTATGAACTATGGGAAGCAGTTCTCTGCATATCTCCTCTCCCATCGAAACCAGCTCACGATATTCCTTGCGGTTTATATAATAATAGTTTTGCGCATAACCGTTCTCTGTTTTGATAAAAAGCTTTTTCTCGAGAGCAATACTGAACAGATATTTTTGCTCGTCGTTCATAGCGGAAATATTCACGTTTCCTTTTATAATCTCTCTGCAAAGCTCAAACACCGCTTCGGGCGTGGCAAAGAACACAGAACTGTCGGCATTATTCCACCAATGGTAAAAGCCCTGAACCTTTGCAGTCACGCTTTTGTGTACGGGACCGTCGAAAGCATGGTATTTTTCTCTCTTCATTTTTTCAGCCATACACATTCCGCTGTCGTAACCCAAGGCTATCCATTTTCCGCCGTTGGGACGAATAGGAATATCGTCATACCTTACGGTTATTTTATTGGCGTAGGTATAAAATCCAATCTGAATTTCGGGGAAGATGTGTAGATATACCCAAAGTAAGCGGCTCCAATCAAATCCCGCGGTATTGAAGCGTTTTTCGGTAAGCAAATCCTTTTTGGATTCAAGAAAAGCTATAAGTTTTTCAAAAAATTCAGGAAAGCATTCCTCATATATCTTGTTTGCAAGAGCCAAATTATTACCGGGAAGAATGACAAAATCTGTTTGATATTTCCCCTTTGATACTTCTTTCATTAGCTGATTGTTTGTGAGAAACTCCACCTCGTCCTCTATATACGGTGCGGATATTCCCAATTCCTCACAAAGCTGGGATATGGTAAGAGGCTGTTTGTATGCGGCAAGCAGAATGTTCTGTGCGGATCTTCTCTCGGCGCAAGACATAGGCTCGCGGTTGGCTCCGTACTGACCCGTGCAAGACATAAAAAGTGAACCGGGACGGTAACTTTTTTCACCGTAATCTCTCATTATATTTATTCCTTTCTCGATAGCTGTTCTCGCATCGTGAAGCCACCATTTGACAGTACCGACACTTTTGCCCAGCTTGTTTGCTATCTCCTCGCAGGACATTTCATCGAAATAATGCATTACGACGGCTCTTCGGTAGTTGCCGGACATAAGAGAAAGCTCACGCCGCAATAGGCGCTTTTGTTCTTCCAGAATGTACTCCGCTTCAGGATCGTCCGGTGAAACCGTATTTTCGGGGAGATACAGAGCATCCCCGTGCTTCTTTTTGCGAAGCAGATTAAAAAACATATGGTTGGAAATACTCCATACATAGGCGTTAAGGTTTTCTATACGCTTACCCGAGTTTATAGATTTTAATACCTCAAAACATATATCCTGAGCAAGATCCTCAGCATCGGATACATCATTCGTTTTCAGCCTGCAAAAGCCGTATATTTTTGGGAGCATTTCTTTTTCAAAGGCGTGCAAAAGATATTCTTTTTCTGTCAAAGCGCTTCACCTCGCTTTCTTTTGGTGTTTACAACATGTTGTTTCACCTATTGAGTAACCGAAAAAGGAAAAAGGTTGGAACTTTTAAAAAAATATTTTTTATTGCAATCACCCCAAGTAGCCGTTGCCGCTTGGGGTGATACAGTCAGTTCTTTACATTCATTATTTCGCAGACACCGTCAGGCGGGGCAACACGGAGTGTTACCTGCTCACCAACACGGATTCCCCTTCCCGTTAAGGTGCCGCGGGCGGCGGCAAGGGCGAGAGGAGGACGGTTGTTTTCCTCGCTTAAGTGGGCTAAAACTATATGATTAGTTCCGCTGCAGACCAGTCTGCACAGCACGTCACCGCAATCGCAGTTGGAAAGATGACCGTAATCCGAAAGGATGCGGTTTTTAAGTATGCGGGGGTACGAGCCGTTTTCAAGCAATTCAAGATCGTGATTGGATTCGATAACCACGCTGTCCGCACCGCAGAGTGCTTCCCAAACGTCATCACTTACATGGCCGATATCCGTAGCATAGCCTATAATGCCGTCGGGAGTGGTTATACGGTAGCACACCGAACCTTGGCTGTCGTGAGGGGTGGCGTAAGCAGTAACCGAAGTATCGGCAAGTACAACGGTGTTTCCCGGGTTATTTTCCACGATAAACGGAGAAACCTCCGGATGGTTTGAATTTATGTAGTTTTTACAAAGATAAGGGGCATAAACGGTAATCCCGTATTTTTTACATATAACGGGAAGCCCCTTTATATGATCGCTGTGCTCGTGGGTAATAAAGATAGCAGATATATTTTTAATATCCGTACCGATACTCTGCAAAGCATCGCATATACGCTTGGCGGAAACACCTGCGTCTATCAAAAATTCATCCCCGCCGGAGCGAATATAGGTGCAGTTGCCTTTGGATGATGAAAATAGGGTGCACGCAAAAACCATAATTCAGTTTGCCTCTATAATATTTTCACCGTCTATTAAAGCGGCACCGAAAGGTCGGATATTAAGGAACATACAGCTTCCCTCTCCGAACACACGCTCCATTCTGGTGCGGTATTCTTCTTTGAAGGAAACGGGGAGATAGGTCTGTATGGTGCCGGCAAATCCGCCGCCGTGAACGCGGCAGGTAAGACCCATACGTTCAGTAAGCGCAAGGGCGAGAGAAAGCCCCTGCTCGGATACGTTTTTGTTTGTATATACGTTTTGTAAAAAGCGGAAAGACGAGTTGCCGGATTCGGTAACACAAAGGAAATATCCCGCAGTATCGCCGTTTTCAAGGCATTTTACCGCTTTGTCAACACGGCGGTTTTCGGCAAAATAATGCAAAGCGCGCATTATTGCTCTGTCCCCAACATTTGCGCGGAGAACGGAAATGCGGGAGATAAATTCGTTTTCATCTACCTCTCGCAGAGTCTTTTTGCCCATAAGTGCGGCGCAGGAATGCATTTCCGAGGGTACGGATGCATAATCGTCGGTAAGGTCTGCGTGGTTGCCTCCGGTGTTTACAATACATAAAATCATATCGCCAAGATCGGGAGTGATCTTGCGGAGAGAAGCTACCTCACCGCCGAAATCAATAAAAGAGCAACCGCCGGATGCGCAGGCCGTCTGGTCCATAAGTCCGCAGGGCTTGCCGAAATATACGTTTTCTGCATACTTGCCTGCCATTGCAAGGAACAGAGGGGTAAACTTATTGTCGTTGTACATATTGTTGAGCATATTTCCGCACATAACTTCAAATGCGGCGGAAGAGGATATACCGCTTCCCGTAAGTACATCGCTGGTGGTGCAGGCACGGATACCGCCTACCTTACCGCCGTTTGCCAAAAAGTAATCGCAAACACCGGAGATAACGGAAGAAGAACTTCCTTTTTTCGCCTTTTCGGGAGAGATATCACTTATGCAAACCACGTCTTCACGGTAGCCTTCGGATTTAATTCGGATATAATTATCCTCCGCTTTGGCGGCAATGGCGATAATATCTATATCCACAGCGGCGGCTAAAACTTTACCGTTATTATGGTCGGTATGATTTCCCAAAAGCTCGGTTCTGCCGGGCACGGAAAGCATACAAACGTCGCTGTCGCCGTAAAGACTAAGAAAAGAATTCGCCAGTTTTATCCAGCGCTCACGCTGAACGGACACTCTTTCCTTGCCGTAAAGAGATGCGAAAGCATTGTCGCACCCGCCCGAAGTAATAAGATTGATTGTCTGTGTAACTGTCATATTAAAAAACCTCCGATCAAGGCATACAAAATACAGAAATATCCCACATGGGAACGTATTCTTTTTTGCGGATATATAATTTATATTTACCTTCTGTGCGGTGTAAAAGCAGTGGAAGCTCCCAAAGGTCGCCTGCGCGGTGGTAAAGGGAAACGTTAAGTGAAGGACGGTTTTTCCATATTGTTTCGCTTGCCCCTGCAAGTACTTCTCTTTCGTCCCCTTCAGCATCTATCTTTATACAGCTCACCGCCGTATTTACAGCCGCAGAATCAATGCTTTTTACGGGTATTACCGTATTCCCCTTACCGGTTGAGGAATTTCTGCCTCCCCCGCCGGAAAACAAGGTTTCTCCGTCCTTTCTGCCTGCCGCGGCATTGTATGCGGTAAGACAGGGTATGTTTCTTTCCAGCATTTTTTTATATGAGCGTTTATCAGGCTCAAAGCAAATAATACTTTTTATATCCGGCACGGCGCGGTAATATTCCTCCGCCGTGTCACCGTTGTAGGCGCCTACGTCTATATATGCACCCAATGAATTAAAATATCCCTCCGGCGGAATGTCGTCCCCTCTGGCGTGAGTAAGATAGGATATATCACCGGTAATACAATAAGATATGGCGTTTTTATAAAGCCGCTTGGATCTTTCATCCGCCAACAAGGAATAAACTTTTTCTATATCTTCACGGTGTTCGGAGATCAATTTTTTATCCGTTACGCCTTCCCCGCACACAGCCATATAGGGTACGTACAAATGATGACGGGCGGCCACGTTTTGCAGTATATCCGCCTTTCTGCCCTCCAAGCCAAAGCTTAAAACGGCAATAAAATCGCCGTATATTTCCTCTGCGGCAGACATTGACAAAACGGGATACCCCATAAAGGAATGTCCACGCACAAAACCGTCCGAAGCGAAAACACCGGATACCTCTATTCCTTGGGAATTAAGCAAAGCGTGAGCCTTTTCCGCACCGTTGCCCATCCCGTAAAGCAGAACCTTTTTTCCCGAGGTGCGCAGATATTCAATTCCGTCCGTAAGCTTGAATACGTTTTCCAATACCTCCACCTCCGTCTGTGTATTCTACCACATTTTTTCAAAAAGGGTAGTATTTTATGAAAAATAATGTTAGAATATATTTGTAAATATACAAAAGGAGCTTGTGTTATGAACATTTCCGTTGAAACTTACAGAGATAAACTTCGCGCAGCCATACTGGGCCGCTTTGCGGGTTGCGTTTTGGGCTGTCCTGTAGAGGGCTGGAGCATTGAAAACATAAAAAAATATGCGCTGGAATGCGGTATCGGCTTTCCTCCCGAGGATTTCTGGCCCAAGGTTCCCGAACCGGATCTGCCGAGATACATAAAATTCACCTTTAAAGATTACACAAAACCTTGTTTTGACGGCTTCCCCGGAGATGATGACATTGCATACACCCTCCTTTCCCTTTTTATTGCCGAAGAAGGAAAGGGCAAAAACTTTACCCTGCAGGACGTGGCTGATGCGTGGCTTAAATACATAACCCTTGCCTGGACGGCAGAGGATATCGCTCTTAAAAACCTGCAAAAGGGTGTTTCGCCCGAAGAGGCGGCTATTATAGACAATCCTTACCAAGAGTGGATAGGCGCGGATATACGCTGCGACGGATACGGTTATATGGCTCCCGGCGACCCCAAAAAGGCGGCTGAAATGGCGAAAACAGATGCGCTTATTTCCCACAGAGCCAACGGTGTATACGGTTCTATGTATTTCGCCGCTGTTATTGCCCTTGCATTTGAATGTGAAACCGTTTGGGAAGCTTTGGAAAAGGGTCTTGAATATATTCCCGCCGACTGCTCCCTTGCAGAAGGCATACGCTGGGCAATGAGTATTGCTCCCACGGTACGGGACGCCGAGCACGCAAACAAGCTGGTAACCAAGCGTTACCCCGGTATGCACACCGTACACACCATAAATAACGCTTGTCTTACCGTATTTGCTTTGTATCTGGGCGGAAAAGATATCGGCAAGGTGTTTGCAAATGCCGTTTCTATGGCGTACGATTGCGATTGCACAGCCGCTACTGCAGGCTCTATTGCAGGAGCTTGCTACGGAATGAAGGCTCTGGACAAAAAGTGGTACGAATGCTTTGGAGATAAGATCGGTTCATACTTCAACGGCCCCGAAAGCTACAGCCTTGAAGATATACTTGTAAGATACGAAAAATTGGCTTTAAGTGAATAAACAAAACACACCGTTTATATCGAAATGATATAAACGGTGTAATTTTAATTAGTGATTCTTTTTTTGATTTTCAAAGTATTCTTCGTATCCGCTGACTTCTATTGCGGGTACATATGTGACGGCGTATTCAATATTACCGTTTTCAGCAACACCTATTTGTTTGTAAAAGGCGTAAAATGGAATATAGGCTTCTAATAAGTCTTGACGAGAAAAGCTGAAATACTTTATATTTACGCAATCGTAATCCTCGAAATTAACTTTTTTCTGTTCCGACATACATATCGGACAAGAATGTCCGCCGAATGTGTAACCTTCGAAAAGTAATTCTTCCGCTTCTTCAACGGTTATCTGCCTTATTTCAGGTATGGAAGATAAGAGTTTATCTGTTTCGACGCGGTACTGCTTATAATCGATAAGGGTACAATCGAAGTATTTGCTATAAACAGAATTGTCATATGGCTTAAAGCGCAGAGCAATAAAATCCTTGTAATTCATAAAGCTACGATGCGTATCGTTATAAAACAATACGTTTATTTGCGATACTCTGTTTGCGGAATTATCATATATTCGGTTAACTGATATTTCCGAAAACTCGACATTAAACACATCAAAAAGAATGCGTTTAACCTGCTCAAGAGATTTAATTATCTCTTCATCGCTACAAGTTTGATCAATGGTTATTTCGCGGTTTTCTAATGATATGACAGCACCATTCGATTGACTGTTAAGAGTTGCAACAAGCCAAAAAGAATTATATTTATCAGTCTGACCGCTAAAGCATAAATACTCGTCAAGTTGAATAGAGATATCCAACGTATCCCGTATTTCATATTCGGGAACAGGCACGTCAATATAATGAGCAAACCGACCGGTTATATCATCCGTGAAACTCTTAAATTCTTTCTCATCGGTGGGACAACCATAATCGTTCTCTCGGTATACGGTAGCAAATTCGGTGTACTGCATCTTATCCGAAGAAAAATATTCGTTATCCGGAGCATACACCGTTTCATAAGAAGATATTCCTTCACTCTCGTAACCGGAAAAAATGGATGCAATTTCTTTGGCAGTGAAAAACAATTTTTCATTAACAGCCGGTTTTGAAACTTCCTGAATAACAGGTGGTTTTGAAACTTCCTGAATACCAAAAACACCGCTACGCACTGCCGTAATCATTATTCCGGCAAAAGCACAAAAGCATGCGGCGAAATAAACTACGCGAAGCACACGTTTTTTTAACACGGCGCGCTTTAAAATCTTTTGTTCCACCTCGTTATATCGTGCAAACACGCTTTCGTCTATCTCGCCTACGGCGGATATGAACTTTTCTTTACTCATACACCGATACCCTCCCTCGCAAAAAGCTCTCGCAGTTGCCGCTTCATAACAGCAAGTTGTTTGTTTACAGTGGATACGCTGCAGCCCGACTTCTTTGCGATATCCGCTATGGGAATTACTAAGAAGTAGCGGCTGATGAAAAAGTACATATTTCTGTCCGAAACTGAGTCGAGATATTCGGTTATTATCCTGCCTATTTCCTTTGAATCCGTTTGATCCGTATCAGATATAAAACCCTCGAAATCCTCAAAAGGAAAACAGTTTTCAGCAGGGACGCGCCTTTTTGCCCGACGCGACTCATAACGGTCAAGCGCGGTGTTGCGCATAAGCTTTGACAAAAAGCCTCTGAATATACCGGGACGGGTGGGCGGTATGGCATTCCAAGTCTTATAATAAGTATCATTCAGACATTCATTGCAGTCCTCGGCGTTGTTCAGTATGTTATATGCGATGGTATGCAGATATTTACCATATTTATCGTCCGTATGACTGATTGCGCTTTCGTCACGCTGAAAGAATAGTTCTATTATTTGCTCATCAGATAACAATGCGTTTATTTTTTGCGTGTTCATTAGCATCCCCCCATTCGCTCTTCAACCATATAGACGGATTTTTTCGGAAAAAGTGTAAAAAAAGTATTAATTAAATATTTTATCTTTTTCCATTTCTACAAGCATCATCATGTGGCCTATATTGCCTTCACCTGCAAAACGATCGAGATCGAAGAAATTTTCCGTGAGGGGTATCCAGAAAAGCTCGTTTTCTTCACCGTAAACGGGCATATCCTTATCAAGCTTTCCTACAAAGAATTCCAGCTTTAATCCATAATGGTAATAAGAAAAATCAATAAAATGTTTAAGGGTTATATCTGCAGTGGTTATTCCCGTTTCTTCCTGCAGTTCGCGGTATGCGGCGGAAAGGCTGTCCTCCCCTTCTTTTATCTTGCCGCCCACAAAATTATACTTGCCCTTATACGGGTCTTTTCTTCTGTAGCACATAAGAACACGGGTAAAATCCTTATTAAAAACGGCGATAATATTTAAAGCTTTCATAATACGTCCTTATAACTTAAGCACCTTCATTTTTTGAAGGTGCTTAAATCTTTAACACTTATACTTTTTAAATAAATAGACAACCAAAGCTGTTACACCGTAAACCAACGCAAACAAAACGGTGGTTATTACAATGTAAATAAGATTTTGTGCGGCGTTTGCGGCAGAAGAGACAAGCAGTAAAACTATACCGACCGTAGCGGCATACGTAACGGCGATGTGAATAAGTCTTGCCGCAATGGGGGAAAACTTAAAACCAAACACCGTAAAAGATGCGCCGAGAACGATACTGTAGATGAGCAAAAACAAAAGCTGTTTACCAAAAAGGAGGGCTATTGTTTTTACCGCTTCATCACTGATGCCGGAAAGCACCAAGAGCATATACCCTACGGACAAGACGGCATATGCGCCTAACCCGATAAGGGCAATATCTTTTATACTTTTTTTCATTAGCCTATGTATTTCTTTGCGCTTTCGGGAAGAGCATCTTCCTCTACGGAAGCGGTGATCATGCAGTTAACGTTTTCACCGAGAACTGCATTGAACTTTTCAAGAAATTCTGCAAAAGCGGGAACGTCCTCGCCGCAGATCTTAAGAGCGCTGTCTATGAAAAGATCGGTAACGTCGTGATTGCTTGCGAGAAGACCGCAAACGAAGCCGTAAAGGGTGGTTGCATCTTTAACTGCATATTCCTTTGCGTCTACAAGACGTACGTCATAACCTATATTATAAGAAAGGTTTCTGCCGTATTCAACGCATACTACCGAACCGGTAGAAGCCTCAGAAGCTTTTTTTACTTCGTCAATGAGAGTTTTGGTTTTGCCGGAGCCTTTGAGTCCGACCAACATTTTTATCATATTGATATGCCTCCTATACGTGACTTTTTGTGTCCATACTTATTTTACTTGATATTAACGGAAAAAGCAAGAGTTTTTTTATAATTTCATCTTGTTTTCCAGTTCTTCTTTTTGACTTTCGTAGCCGGGCTTGCCCAAAAGTGCAAACATATTGCGCTTGTAGTCCTCTACACCGGGCTGATCGAAGGGATTTACACCAAGAATATAGCCGCTTGCCGCACAAGCCAGCTCAAAGAAATATACCATTTCACCCAGAGTATATTCACATCTGCTGTCATAAGTGAGCATAAGATTGGGAACGCCGCCATCAAGATGAGCAAGGAGAGTACCTGTCATAGCGTGGTCGTTTATTTCGTTCATTGACATACCGGCGAGATAATTGAGTGTATCGGTATTAAGCTCATCAAAAGGAACGGTAAGAGTGTTTACGGGCTTTTCCTGTCTTACAACGGTTTCAAACATTGTGCGGGAACCGTCCTGAATAAACTGACCCAAGGAATGAAGGTCGGTAGAAAAAGCAACGGATGCGGGGAAAATGCCCTTGCCGTCTTTACCTTCGCTTTCGCCGTAAAGCTGCTTCCACCATTCTGCCATAGAACGGAAAGCGCCTTCGTAAGAAGCGAGAATTTCTATACGCTTACCCTGATTATAAAATGCGTTACGGAGAACAGCGTATCTGTATGCAACGTTATTAAGTCCATCTGCAAAGCACTGCTCACGCATAGCGGCAGCACCCTGCATAAGGCTGTCTATATCACAGCCTGCAACAGCGATGGGAAGAAGTCCCACAGCTGTGAGTACGGAAAACCTTCCACCGATATCATCGGGAATTACAAAGGTTTCGTAACCTTCCGCATCCGCAAAATTCTTAAGAGCGCCTCTTGCCTTATCGGTGGTGCAGTAAATTCTCTCTTTAAGCTCTTCGCGGGAATAACGCTTTTCAAGCTCGCTTCTGATAAATCTGAATGCGAGAGCGCTTTCGGTAGTGGTACCGGATTTGCTTATAACGTTAACGGAAACACGCTTGCCTTCGCAGGCATCCAGAACCTCTTTAAGGTCGTCACCGGAGAAAGAATTACCGGTAAAGTAAATATCGGGAGTATCCTTTTTGATGCTGTTGTAATTGGGAGAGCGAAGGAAATCTATTGCAGCCTTTGCACCCAGATAGCTTCCGCCAATACCGATAACGATAAGAGCATCGCTGGTTTCGCAAATGCGCTTTGCAGCCGCTTTAATGCGTGCAAATTCGTCTTTATCATAATTTACGGGAAGATCTATCCAACCGGTAAAATCGTTTCCTGCACCGTTACGGTTACGGATATAGCCGTCCGCTGTTTGGAGCGCAGGTGTAAGAGAAGCGATATCATCTTCCTTCAAAAAAGACAATGCGTATTTATCTTCTAAACGTATCATAATTAAAAAAACTTCCTTTTTAAGATTTTCAAAATATTATATACTATATTACGCCTTTTGTCAATTAAATAAATCCAACTGCTGTTTTTAATATTCGCAAAAACAGTTCGCCGAACCCGATACGCTGAATACTCTCCGTTGCCAACAGGTCTGCGGTAGCTATTAAATTGCCGTCACGGTATATATCCACCCTGCCCACCTTATCGCCCTGAGCAACGGGAGCAGAAATATCTTCAAAAACGGATATGCGCTGGGTTATCTCCCCTGACACGCCTTTTTCCGTAAGCATTGAAGGCGGCGTATAATCCGCAGAAAGATAATTATCCGTTCCGCCGGGCACAAAAATATCTTCCACCTTAAGATGCTCGGGCGTGAATACAGAATAATTTGCAAAGCCGTAATCCAGTATCTTTTTTACCGTGCCGAAACGCTCGTTGCTGGATTCCCCACCGAGCACTACCGCAATAAGATGCAATCCGTCCCGCATAGCCGTGCCCGAAAGACAAAATCCTGCTGCATTTGTAAAACCGGTTTTCATTCCCGTTGCACCGCTGTAATAGCGAATAAGCTTGTTTGTGTTTGACAGCCCGAAAGCTCCGTCACGAATGGTATCCATCCAGACGGTAGTGAATTGTGACACGTCTTTATGAGTCAGCAGTTCCCTCGTCATACAAGCAACGTCCTTTGCACAGCTGTAATGTCCCTCTTCATCCAGACCGTGAGGATTTTTAAATGCGGTATTTTCCATTCCCAGTGCCGCCGCACGGTTGTTCATCATACTAACGAAGGTTTCCACGCTCCCCGCCACGTGCTCTGCCAGCGCCATGGTGGCATCATTAGCAGAGGATATCATCATAGCCTTCATAAGATCCTTTACCGACATTTGCTCACCCGGCTCAAGATATACCTGACTGCCGCCCATTGACGCCGCATGATCACTCACGGTTACCATTTCTTCATAAGATATTTTCCCTGCTTCCAATGCTTCAAAAACCAAAAGAGAGGTCATTATCTTTGTTACCGAAGCGATGGGAAGATGCTCCTGCTCGTTTTTCGCATACAATACCGCACCCGTAAGATAATCGGTAAGATATGCGCTTTTAACCTTAAAATCTCCCGTAAAAGCGGCGGCTTCCTCAAACCAGAAATCCTCCGCCTCTGTGGTATCGAACACCGAACTTTCTTCGGTTGCGCATACGGAAGCGGGAAACAAAAAGGTAAAAACAAGAATTAAAACAATTATTCGTTTCATATTAAATACTCCTTTCCGTAATCTATATGCGCACCCGAATGCAAATATAATTAAAGCCTAAAAATATAACTACAACACATACCAAAAAACAAAGCTCCCGTTCTTGTTTAAGAACGGGAGCGTTTTTTTGTATTGATTATTTTATAAGCTGATCGAGGTTGTTTTCATCAATAATAACGATAACGTAATCAACGATAGATTTGCCGGTGGAAGCGTGTCTGCCTGCATCGGTAAAGTTAACAACGTAGTCACCGGAAACACCCAGCATGCAGTTGTTAAAGCGTTCTGCGAGGTAATCTGCAAACATAGCAGAGCTATCGTCACGATAGATCATAGCGGAAGGAAGATCTTCACGCTCGGTGCAGAAGTACAGACGGTTGAGAATATTGGTCTTGCCTTCTTCAACTTTATCGGAAACGATCTGGCAGCTGCCATTGCCAGCATACTTCTGAAGATCCATCAGATTAGTGGTGGTGAGCTTAAGACGGTGCGCGGAATCACCCATATCCATAGAGAAATTGGGGGTAAGAGATACGTAGTTCTCCAGGAGAGAAGAAGGATCCAACTGACCGTAAGTAGCCAGGTTACCGCCGTTAACGGTAGTTTCTTCGGAAACGGTGAACTGATCAAGACCGTGAGGAGCTGCTGCAGGGAACTTCTGAGCGATATGGTTCATAAGCTCGGTATATACAAGGTAGCCTGCGTAATCGGTGATATGGCTATCGGTCTTGTTGAAAAGAAGGTAGCCGTCATCCTTATGCTGCTCAAAAACATTCTTCATATCTATGAAGGTAGCGTTGGACTTGTTGAGAGCTTCTGCTATCTGGTCATAGAGAGTATTATAGGTTTCCTTTTTAGCATCTTCGGGCAGATATTCACCGTATGCCATAGAAGAGTTGGGGATAAGAACGTAGATAAGCTCTACTTCGTGTCCGCCTGCACGGTTTTCAAGGGCGGTGATCTGCGCGTTAAGTGTGTTGTTAAGGAAGTTGTTTACTGCGGAAACAGTGATAAGGTTGTTGCCGCAATAATTATCGATAGTCTCACGGAAGAAGAGATAACCATCTTTACCGAGAACAACTTCAAATTCATCCGTACGGGTTTCAGCCATCGCGTCACGCTTAACAACGATCTCACGTGCGGTACTGGTTTCCTTGCCATCTACCTTTGCGGTAAGGGCAAGAGAACGGGAGTCTCTGCCGTCAAGATCATACTCAAGTATGTAGTAACCATTAAGAGAATTAACGGTTACGGAATCTACGGGGCTGGTAGCGGTGATAACAGCGCCTTCTTCACAGGTACCGCTGATAACAACTATCTCGGGAGAAGTGTTAACAATAGCGGTAACGGTGGGACGTGCTGTATATCCCTCCTCCGTAGGAGGTTCGGATTCTTCATCTTTCTGGTTTTCGTCCTCTGAAAAATCAAGAGGAGGAAGTTCATTGATGGAAGAACTATCGAAGTTTACGCAGGAGGTCAGCAACACTGCGGTGAGCAAAAGCGCCGCAAGCAAAGCTGCCAATGAATATCTCTTAAAGCTTGACATTTGAAAATAACCTCATTTCTTGGTAATTGCTGGTGGAATTATTCGTCGGAAGCATTCTTCTTTGCTTCTTCAACTACTTTCTGTACGATGTTTGCGGGAGCTTCCTCGTATCTGAGGAATTCGAAGGTATATGTACCTCTGCCCTGAGTCATAGCACGGAGCTGGATAGCATAGGTGCTCATTTCAGCGGAAGGAACTTCTGCTTCTACTACGGTGTAACCCTTACGCTCTTCAGACTGATCGGTACCTGCGATTCTGCCGCGGCGCTTGTTAAGGTCGCCTATGATATCACCCATCATATTATCGGGGATAAGAACCTTAAGCATACCTACAGGCTCAAGCAGAACAGAGTTATCCTTAAGACCTTCCTTGAACGCAAGGTTTGCGGCAAGCTTGAAGGACATTTCGGAAGAGTCAACGTCGTGGTAAGAACCATCGAACAGATTTGCCTTAAGACCGATAACGGGATATCCTGCAAGAACACCCTTCTGCATGGATTCCTGAAGGCCCTTTTCGATTGCAGGGAAGAAGTTCTTGGGAACTGCGCCGCCTACAACGGTTTCGGTGAATACGAGACCGTCTTCATCGTGACGGGAGAATTCGATCTTAACGTCACCGTACTGACCGTGTCCGCCGGACTGCTTCTTGTGTTTACCCTGAACGGACTTGGAGCGCTTGATGGTTTCTCTGTATGCTACCTTGGGAGTTGCCAGATCAACGCTGGTACCGAAGCGGTTCTTGAGCTTGCTTACGATAACGTCAAGGTGCATATCGCCGAGACCGTACAGACACATCTGCTTGGTTTCTGCGTTGTTTACGTACTTAACGGTAAGGTCTTCCTCCAGAAGCTTGGAAATACCGGAAGAGATCTTATCTTCATCACCCTTTGCCTTGGGAACGAGAGCCATGCTGAGGTAAGGAGTGGGGAATTCTACGGGTGCGTAGGTTGCGCCCAGCTGTGCGTTGGAAGAAAGGGTGTTGTT
>JAFOBR010000045.1 GCA_017381715.1 Clostridia bacterium | reverse complement strand
GAGCGGACAGGCAGAGGCGCTTGGCTCATTCCTTCCCGCGATCATATTCCTCGTTGCCTGCGTGCTTTCCTTTGCAACGGGAACTTCCTGGGGTACGTTTGGTATCCTTATTCCGATCGTTACCGCAATTTTCCCTGCGGACAGTATGCTTATGGTGGCGGCAGAGGTAAGAGGGGGCGCAAGCGCCTGCATTACCGTGGATTCCGCCCCTCCCGTGGAATTTTGTCCCGGTGATTATGCGGTTATCCGCAAGAGCGAGCGCCACACAAAAATAGCCCGTATCAAAAACCGTAATTTCTATTCGGTTGTCCATAAAAAATTTAACGTTTGAAAGGAAGCGGAGTAAAATGAAAATAAAAAGACAAACAAAAATAATGGAGCTTATAAAAAACCGGGACGTAGATACCCAGGAAGAGCTTTTGATGCTGCTTCGCGCCGCAGGATTTGAATGTACCCAAGCTACCGTATCCAGAGATATACGTGAGCTTAAAATAGTAAAGGCTTCCAACGGAAAGGGCGGCTATCGCTACGTTTCCGCAACCCTGCCCACCTCCGAGCATATCGCAACCAAGTTTGCAAAGATACTTGCAGACACGGTAAAGAGCGTGGATCAGGCAATGAATCTGGTAGTGCTCCGCACCTATATGGCAATGGCATCCGCCGCCTGCATCACTATCGACGCTATGAATTTTGAAGGTATACTCGGCTCTATCGCAGGGGACGATACCATAGTTTTAATTACCAAAAACGAGGAAGATGCCCACCGTATCTGCGTAAAGTTAAAGGAACAGATCGGCGCGGCGTAAAAAACAGATATGCTTTTTTCATTACATATCCGCTGTGTTGCACTTATTAAAGAATTGGATATAGACATTTCCGAGGGGCTTACCGTCTTTACGGGTGAAACGGGCGCAGGTAAAAGTATTATCATAGATTCAATAGCCCTGCTTTGCGGCGCACGGAGCGATAAAAGTATTATCCGCACCGGTGAAGACAGCGCCGAGGTGGAGGGTGTTTTCGGTATGCTTTCTTCCGATGTGCTAAAGGCGTTGGAAACCGAAGAGGTGTACCCCGATGAAGAGGGAAATCTGTTCCTTACCCGCCGCATTACCGCAGACGGCAGAAGCGTTTCCCGCATAAACGGCAGAGTTGTGCCCGTGGGCAAGCTCCGTGCAGTTTCCGCATATCTTCTGGATATTCACGGTCAGCAGGATACCACCCGTCTGGCAGACGAAAGCATTCATCCCGCCCTTTTGGATCTGTATGCGGATAACAAGGGTGAAAAAGAAGAATATTTAAATGCTTACCGTGATTACACCGCCTTGCGCAAGGAAAAACAGGCGCTTTTGGAGGATATGGAAAACACGGAAGAAAAGAAGGATTTTCTATCCTACCGCTTGAAGGAGCTCCGCCGTGCAAAGCTAAAAGCAGGGGAGGAAGAGGAGCTTACCGCAAAGCGAAACCTGCTTTTAAACAGAGAAAAAATCGTGGTTTCCGCAAGAAACGCGTATTACGCCTTGTATGAAAAAGACGAATCCGCCGCATCTCTTATCGCGCAGGCGGAAAACGCTCTTTCCACCCTTTCGGATTACGTTTCGGAAGCAAAAGAGCTTGCCGAAAGGCTTGAAAGCGTGCGGTTGGAAATAGAAGATATTGCAGATACCGTGGTTTCTTATTCCGATGACCCCGACGGAGACCCCCAGTCCGCTTTGGACGATATCGAATCCCGCCTTTCCCTTATTGCCTCTCTCCGCCGTAAATACCGTACGGACGAAGAAGGGCTTATAGCACTTCTTGAAGAAACGGAAAAAGAGCTTGCCGGTATAGAAAACAGCGTCTTCCGCAAGGAGGATATAGAAAAAGAACTTATAAAGGCAGAAAAAGCCGCCCTTTCTCTGGGTGAAAAGCTGTACGCTACCCGTGCACGTGCCGCAAAGGAAATGGAAAAGCAGATAAAAGATATCCTCTCTGCTCTGGATATGCCGGGAGTAACCTTTGTAACCGAATTTGAAAAAACTCCCCTTTCCCCTTGGGGTACGGAAAAAGCAAGATTTTTAATATCTGCCAATGCAGGCGAAGAGCCCCGCCCCGTTGCCAAAATAGCATCGGGCGGTGAATGCGCCCGTATAATGCTGGCGGTAAAGAGCGTGCTGGCAAACGCAGAGAATATCGGCACTATGATATTCGACGAGGTGGACACGGGCATTTCCGGCGCAACCAGCTCCCGTATCGGTATGCGTCTTAAGGCTCTGGCGGGAACGGATAAGCAGGTTATATGTGTTACCCATTCCGCACAGATAGCCGCTTTGGCAAAAAATCATTTGCTCATTTCAAAAAGCGCATCCTTCGGCAGGACAGAAACCCACGTACGCCCCCTTTCCGGCGAATCCCGCGTGAAAGAGGTTGCACGTATAATGGGAGGAATAGATCCCGGAGAAGAAATAATAAACGCAGCAAGAACAATGATAAAAAACCCGTGATTATATCACGGGCTTTTTGAATGAGGAACGATGAACGAGGAACGAGGAACTTCGGAAGATTTTTGTTCGTTACGAACAAAAATCAACCATATCTTTTCACTTTTCATTTTTCACTCTTCACTCAGTATTCCGGAATTTTATTCCGGAATACTGAAGTCACTATGAGTTAACATATCGTACAGCTTATATTCGCCGTTTACCTCGTGGAAATAGAGGGAAAGGTCTATATATTCGTACTGTTCGCGGGCGTTGGCTCTTATTGCGTGCCAGGTGTATTTTACTCTACAGGAGAACACGCCGGGCGCATATTCATAAAATTCAAAGGTCTGCTCGTCCAAAAATTCGCAGGAATTGTGGCCGTGAACGTAATAGAATTCCAACGTTCTTATTTTTTCGTAAATATCGCTGTTT
>JAFOBR010000044.1 GCA_017381715.1 Clostridia bacterium | reverse complement strand
GACAAATGCTTCAGGATGTTTTCCTCTTCTCCGGTACCATACGCAGTAATATAGTTTTGCGTGAGGACTGCTTTACCGATGAAGAGATACTGGAAGCCTGCAAGTATGTTAACGCAGATTCCTTTATAAACAAGCTGGAAGGCGGTCTTAATGAAGTAGTGCGTGAGAGGGGTAATAACTTCTCTGCGGGACAAAGACAGCTTCTTTCCTTTGCACGTACCGTTATTCACAAGCCTGCGGTAATGATACTTGACGAAGCAACCGCAAATATAGATACCGAAACCGAGCTTTTAATTCAGGATTCTCTGGAAAAAATGAAGAATATCGGTACTATGCTTATCGTCGCTCACAGACTTTCCACCATTCAGCACGCAGATAATATTATCCTGCTCTCTAAAGGACAAATCGTGGAGCAGGGCAACCACCAAGAGCTTCTCAAGCAAAAAGGCAAGTATTATCAGCTTTATACCCTGCAGTATAATAAACAACTGCTTCAAAACAAATAAAATCAAACACCCCAAAGATTTCGTTTAAGAATCTTTGGGGTGAATTTTTGTCGGGGGCCCCGAAAAGCCGTTAGGCTTCTTGGGGTGGTTATCTTAATATAGTAGTTAAACAGCTTTTCAGCAAAGCTGTGTCAACTGTTTTGTCTGCGGCGGCACCGTATAATACAGATCTTACCAAAAATTCCGCCATTTTTCCTTCGTCATCTTTATACAGGTCGCCTACAAGCAAAGCGATCTCATCGGATATTCGGTTTTTTTCTTTTATTTGTTCATCATTAAGCAGCTTATCATCAAGCATAATTACGCTTCTGAAATTCGGGTTGCCTCTCCAGAACAAAACCGTTGCGGCGCATATTTCAATAATCATCTGGCGCTTATCATCCTTAAAGGATGCGGAAATCTGCTCTTTAAGAAGCGCCCATTGTTCGTTTACGTAGGAGATTATAGAAAAAACAAATCCTGCTTTGCTTTCAAAATGTCTGTAAGGGGCGGCGCAAGACACTCCGCATTCTGTAGCGGTTTTTCTTAAGGAAAGTCCGTTTATCCCGTTTTGTTCTATCTGGCGTATACCTTCAAGAATAAGTGCCTTTTTAAGCTCTTCGTGGTTGGCGTATTCTTCCGTGTAGGGCATAAAATTCCTCCGTAAAGTAAGATAACGGTGTTAACATTACTATATTACCACTAAAAACGCCAAAAATCAATAGAAATTACAGGGTTCTCTTGACATTATATAAAAACGGGTGTATAATTCCAAATAAAGATGTTAACACTGTTAACTTACCTGATTTTGTTTGGAGCTGTTTGAAATGGAAGACAACAAATTACTTATTGCAAGAGAGATCATAGATAAAACCGACAAAGAGATGGCACGTCTTTTTGTTCAGCGTATGGAGGCGGCTCGTCTTGTTGCCGAATATAAAATGGAGCACGGCTTGCCTATAAAGGATAAAGCAAGAGAAGAGCAGATAATACAGAGAAACGCAGGCTATCTTTCTGAAGAGGACGAGTTGGTAAAAGGCTTTTATGTTAACTTTATGAGAGAGGTTATAGACATTTCCTGCAAATATCAGGGACGTTTGTTCAACGGTATGAAGGTTGCGTATTGCGGTATTAACGGCGCTTTTGCCTCTATTGCCGCAGGCAAGGTGTTTCCCGATGCGGTTCGTGTTGGCTATTCCTCCTTCGCCGAAGCGTACGATGCTGTGGTAAAGGGCGAGTGCGATACTGCCGTTCTGCCTATTGAAAACAGCAGTGCGGGAGATGTGGGGGAAGTGTGCGATATGCTGTTTTCCGGTTCACTTCACGTTAACGCTACCTTTGATCTTTCCGTTACCCACGATCTGCTGGTGCTTCCCGGTACCGAGATTTCGGAAATAACCCGCGTTGTAAGCCATCCGCAGGCACTTATGCAGTGCGGAAAATATATAGAAGAGCAGGGCTGGGAAACCTACGAATACGTAAACACCGCCCTTGCCGCCAAATACGTTGCAGAGCTTGGAGATAAGCATACCGCCGCCATTGCAAGTGAAGAGGCGGCAGCCCTTTACGGACTTGATGTTTTGCAAAAAGAAATTAACGAAAGTAAATACAACACTACACGCTTTGCTGTGCTTTCTGCCGTGCCCGTTGTTAATAAAGGTAAGGGAATGGATAAACGGTTCATCCTTATGTTCACAGTACGCAACGAAGCAGGTAAATTGGCTTCTGCTGTGGATATTATCGGTAAGCACGGCTACAATATGCAATCTCTGCGAAGCCGTCCTATGAAGGAGCTTTTGTGGCAGTATTACTTTTTCGTTGAAGCAGAAGGGGATATTCATACTGAAAATGGCAAAGCCCTTATGGAAGAATTGTCCTCCTGCTGCGATAAATTAAAGCTTGTAGGCTCGTTTTCTCATATTTTCTGAAAAAGGGAGGAATTAAAGTGATCATACCTCTTAAGCTGGAAAAAAACAGCTATGATATAGTAATAGAGCGAGGCTGTCTGAACAAGGCAGGGGAGTATCTTTCCTTAAACAGAAAGGTGCTTGTTGTAACAGATGACGGTGTACCTTCGGAGTACGCCCGTACGCTTGCCTCCTTTTGCGCACAGCCTTATATAGTAACTCTTCCTCAGGGTGAAAAAACCAAATGCTTTGCTTCTTATATGGAGCTTTGCGAAAAGATGATCTCCTTCGGCTTTACCCGTACAGATTGTGTTGTTGCGATAGGAGGCGGTGTTATAGGGGACCTTGCGGGATTTGTTGCCGCCACGTATATGCGGGGCGTGGATTTTTATAATATTCCCACCACCCTTCTTTCTCAGGTGGATTCTTCCGTGGGAGGTAAGACCGCTATCGACGTTGGAGATGTTAAAAATATCGTAGGTGCTTTCAAGCAACCCAAAAAGGTGCTTATCGACCCGGGCCTTTTATCCACTCTTCCCCAAAGACATATTTCCAACGGTCTTGCAGAATCGGTTAAAATGGCGCTCACCTGCGATAAAGAGCTTTTTGAATTGATAGAAAGCGGCGTTTGTGATGATAATCTGCAGGATATCATTATCAAAAGCATTACCATAAAGAAAAATATCGTAGAGCAGGATGAAAAAGAATCATCGCTCCGCCGTGTACTCAATTTCGGCCATACCGTGGGACACGGTATAGAAACCGCAATGTCACTCACACTTTTGCACGGCGAGTGTGTGGCTTTGGGTATGCTTCCTATGTGCGATGCCGGTGTAAGAGGAAGACTTGTTCCTGTTTTGGAAGCACTTTCCTTGCCCACAACAGCGGAATTTGATAAAGAAAACGTAATAGAAGCGATCCGCCACGATAAAAAGCTTTCGGGCGAATTTATAAACGCAGTGTGGGTAAACGATATCGGCAGTTTTGAATTTATCAAAATACCTATGGCGGATTTTGAAAATCGGTTAAGAGAGGTGCTGTAAATGAAAAATACTTTCGGAAACAGTATTTCCGTTACTCTTTTCGGCGAAAGCCACGGTAAAGAAATAGGCGCTGTTATAGATGGAATCGCACCCGGCATTTCCGTGGACGAAGCGTATATTTCTTCCCGTCTGGACCTACGCCGTTCTTGGGGCAAGATTTCTACCCAAAGAAGCGAAACGGATAATTTTCGCATAGTAAGCGGAGTTTTTAACGGATCCACCACAGGCACCCCTATATGTATTCTTATTCCCAATAAGGATACGGACAGCAGTAAATACGATTCCTTGTCTGTGACCCCTCGTCCGGGACACGCAGATTATACCGCATTTTGCAAATACCACGGATTTCAGGATTACCGCGGAGGCGGACATTTTTCGGGACGTATCACCGCGCCTCTGGTAGCCGCAGGGGCTATCCTTTTGCAGGCGCTTAAAGCAAAGGGAATAAATATCGGCACACATATTTATTCTATCGGCGGGGTGAAGGATGAGGAATTTGATAACACAAGCCTTAATTCTTCCATAGATGCACTTAATTCCTCTCTTTTTGCTGTGCTTGACGAAGCAAAAGGCGTTTTGATGCAGGAAGAAATATCTAAAGCCGCAAGTGAAGGAGACAGTGTCGGCGGAATATTGGAAACTGCCGTTACCGGCATTCCCGCAGGAGTTGGGGAGCCTTGGTTTGATACAGCAGAGGGCGTTCTTTCCCACGCACTTTTCAGCGTTCCCGGTATAAAAGGCGTAGAATTCGGAGCAGGCTTTTCCGTTGCCCAAATGCGGGGAAGCGAGTGTAACGATAATTTTTGTTATAAAAACGGCGCAGTTGTTACCGATACAAACAACAACGGCGGTATTAACGGCGGCATTACCAACGGAATGCCCATCATCTTCCGTACCGCTGTAAAGCCCACGCCTTCCATCTTCGTACCCCAGAACACGGTTGATCTTAAAAACGGTGAAAACGCTGTATTAAGCCTTACGGGACGTCATGACCCGTGCATAGTCCACCGTGCCCGTGCGGTGGTGGACAGCGTAACCGCCATAGCTTTGGCAGACCTGCTTTGCACTCGTTTCGGTACGGATTATCTTTTGGGAGAATAATATGAAATACGGACTTATCGGCGAAAAATTGGGACACAGCTTTTCGCCGGATATACACAAAAGGCTTGCAACTTCGGATTACGTTTTAAAGGAGATCCCCCGTGAAGAGTTGGGCGAATTCCTTACAAAAAAGGATTTTAAAGCGGTAAACGTAACCATCCCTTATAAGCAGGAGGTTATTCCGTATCTGCATTTTGTAAGCGATGCGGCGCGGGATATCGGCGCTGTAAACGTAATCGTAAACAAAGATGGAGTTTTGCACGGCTATAATACGGATTTTTACGGTCTTAAAGCGCTCGTTTTAAAGACAGCAGGAGATATCAGCAGTAAAAAGGTGCTTATTCTCGGCACTGGCGGAACTTCCCGCACTGCTTTGGCAGTTGCAAAAGCTTTGGGCGCAAGCCGTATTGATCGGGCAGGACGTACCGAAAAAGAGGGGTGTGTTACCTATGCTTTTGCATACGAACACCTTTTTGATTCGGAAATTATTATAAACACTACCCCCGTGGGAATGTTCCCCGAATGTGATGCCGCACCGGTTGATATAAACGCATTTCCAAATCTGCAGGGTGTGGTGGACGTGGTGTTTAACCCTATATCCACAAATCTGGTGCTGTCTGCCCAAGCAAAAGGAATTCCTGCAATGGGCGGATTATATATGCTGGTTTATCAGGCTGTTGCGGCTTCGGAATTGTTTGCAAACGTAAAATACGAAGAAAGCATAATAGAAAACATATATAAAGAGCTTAATGCCTCCAAGCAGAATATAGTGCTTACCGGTATGCCGGGTTGCGGAAAATCCACGGTGGGCAGATTGCTTGCACGGGAAACAGGCAGAGAGTTTTACGATATAGATGAAGAGATAGTAAAACAAACTGGTATGGAAATAACAGAGATTTTTAAAACCCGGGGCGAAAACGCCTTCAGAGATATGGAGACCGAAACGGCAAAGCGGCTTTCCACCCTTTCGGGCGTAGTAATCTCCTGCGGTGGAGGCACCGTGTTAAGGGATGAAAACGTAAACGCTTTGCGCAGAAACGGGGTTATTTGCTTTATAGACCGTCCCCTGAATGAGCTTGTTCCTACGGAAGACCGTCCTCTTGCACTTAGCAAGGCGGATATAGAAAAACGGTATAACGAGCGTATAGACAGATATATTTCCACCTGCCATATCCGTATACCTGTAGAGGGGGACGCTAACAGCGTTGCCCAAAAGATAGGAAAGGAATTTTTAAATTGAAGATACTTGTTATAAACGGACCAAATCTTAATATGCTGGGCATAAGAGAACCCGGCCACTACGGCACGGAAACCTTTGAAGAACTGTGTAACCGTATTGTTCAAAAAGGTGTGGACACGGGTAACTATATTACTCAATATCAATCCAACCACGAAGGCGACCTTGTTGATAAGATACAAGAGGCATATTTTACGGGGGTGGACGGAATCGTTATAAATCCCGGTGCCTATACTCATACAAGTATTGCCTTGCGGGATGCGGTATCCGCCGTACGTATTCCCACGGTGGAGGTTCATATATCTGATGTTAATTCCCGTGAGGATTTCCGTAAAATAAGCTATATCCGTGACGTATGCGTTAAAACTATTTCGGGACATGGCACGGACGGATATATGGAAGCTATAGATTTTCTTTTGGAAGGTTATAAGAAATGAGAGTTGAAATTACCCCGGGGGTTGCTACCGGCACCGTCTCTGCGCCAAACTCCAAGAGTATGGCGCACCGTATGCTTATATGCGCGGCGTTGGCAAAGGGAAAAAGCGTTATACACGGTGTTCCCGAATGTGATGATGTAACGGCGACCATGGCATGTCTTTCCTTACTGGGTGCACGATTTGAACATAATAAAGACACGGTTACGGTCTACGGTACCGACGTTTGCAACGCATCTCCCGTTCAGGCATTGTATTGCAAAGAAAGCGGAAGCACGCTTCGTTTTCTTATTCCCGTCTGTCTTTTATGCGGGAAAAATCTACTTTTAACCGGTGCGGAATCCCTTTTTCGCCGTCCTTTGGATGCGTACGAGGAGCTGAGCCGTGAAAAAGGCTTTGTATTTTCTCAAGACGGAAACAGCGTTATGCTGAGAGGGCCGATTACTGCAGGAGAATACCGTATTTCGGGAAGCGTGAGCAGCCAGTTTATAAGCGGACTTTTGTTTGCATTGCCCTTGCTTGAAAAAGACAGTGTTGTTAACATAATACCTCCGGCTGTGAGTCGTCCATATATTGAGCTCACATTGCAGGCTTTAAAGGAATTCGGAGTTGACGCCTGCTGGACAGACGATCACACCATTTTGGTAAAGGGCGGAAAAGGCTTTTGCCCCACGGAAACTACGGTTGAAGGAGATTATTCGGGAGCGTCATTTTACGCCGCTCTAAACACCCTTGGGGGAAACGTGAACATTCTCGGTCTCCGTGAGGATTCCTTGCAGGGTGATAAGATATACGAAAAGCATTTTGCTTTGCTTCAGCAGGGCATTCCCACCGTTCATATCGGCGATTGTCCCGATCTGGGTCCCGTGCTGTTTGCGGTGGCATCCGCAAAATACGGCGGCGTGTTTAACGGAACCTCCCGTTTGCGCTTTAAAGAAAGCGACCGTGCATCCGCTATGGCGGAAGAACTTAAAAAGTTCGGGGTTTCCGTTGCCGTTCACGAGGATTCCGTTGTGGTATATCCCGTTGAGTTTCATTCTCCCTCCGAACCGCTGTACGGTCATAATGACCACCGTATCGTTATGTCCCTTGCTGTGTTGCTCACTCTCACGGGGGGAATTATAGAAGGTGCGGAAGCTATTTCCAAAAGCTTTCCTCATTTTTTCGAAGGATTAAGCTCTCTGGGCATAGAGGTGAAATACTATGACGATAAATAAAGATACGAATATTCTTATTATAGGTCTGGGACTTATGGGAGGAAGCTATGCTTCCGCTTTGTCCAAGCAGGGCTACAAGGTTCGTGCCATAACCCTTGAGCAAAAGGATATAGACTACGCCGTGGAGCGCGGTATGATATTGGAAGGCGCAACCACGCCCGATAAAGATCTTATTTATAAAGCAGATCTTATCGTGTTTGCGTTATATCCTGCTACTTTCGTTAAGTGGATAAGAATGTATCAGCATCTTTTCCGCAGCGGTACTCTTATCACCGACGTTACGGGCGTAAAAACTCTGGTTGTTAATCAGGTACAAGGCGTGCTCCGTTCTGATGTTGAATACATCTCCGCACACCCTATGGCAGGCAGAGAAAGAAGCGGCGTTGAATACAGCGATGACAGCGTATTCAAGGGCGCAAACTATATTGTAACTCCCACCGAAAAGAATACTCCCGAAGCTATAGAAGCCTGCAAGCATTTAGGCGAAATTCTGGGATTTTCCCGTATATCCGTCCTTTCTCCCGAAGAGCACGATGATATGATCGCCTTTCTTTCCCAGCTTACCCACTGTATTGCGGTAACGCTGATGACTGCAAACGAGGAAGAGGGACTTGAAAAATACACGGGTGACTCCTTCAGAGATCTTACCCGAATTTCCAAAATAAACGATCTGATGTGGAGTGAGCTGTTTTTAATGAACAAAGACGCCCTTTTGCGCCAGATGGATGCGTTTTCCGCAGAATTTGCCCGTTTCAGAGAATACGTTGCCAACGGTCAGCGCGAAGAAATGCGGGCGGTAATGCGCAAAGCGGGAGAACGCAGAACAAAATTCGATAAAAAATAAGGATGTAACATTTATGAATATGGAATTTTACCGTAAGCTTCCCATTCCAAAAGAAATAAAAGAGCAGTATCCCGTAACCGAGGAAATGGCAAGAGTGAAAGCGTGTAACGATGAAGAGATACGCAAAGTGTTTGCAGGGGAAAGCGAAAAATTTATTTTGGTTATCGGACCCTGCTCCGCAGACAGAGAGGATGCGGTTATAGATTATATCCACCGTCTGCGTGTGGTTCAGGACAAGGTTTCGGATAAAATTATTATCATTCCCCGTATATACACAAACAAGCCCCGCACCACCGGTGCAGGCTATAAAGGAATGCTTCACCAGCCCGACCCTAACGAAAAGCCGGATATGTTAAAGGGCGTTGTGGCAATCCGTCAGCTTCATATGAGGGCATTGGCTGAAACGGGATTCGGTTGTGCAGACGAAATGCTTTATCCCGAAAACTACCGTTATCTTTCCGACCTGCTTTCATACGTGGCTGTAGGCGCACGAAGCGTGGAAAACCAAAACCACCGTCTTACCTCCTCCGGGCTTGATATTCCCGTAGGTATGAAAAACCCTACCAGCGGCGATCTTTCGGTTATGATGAACGCCATTTACGCCGCCCAGCACGGACACACCTTTATCTACCGCGGTTGGGAGGTTGCTTCTAAAGGAAACCAATATACTCACGCAATCCTCCGCGGCAGCGTAAACAAGCACGGACAGTCTATGCCCAATTACCACTACGAGGATCTTATCCGCTTGTTTGAACTTTACTGCGCTTCGGAACTTAAAAACCCTGCCGTTATCATAGACACCAACCATTCCAATTCGGGCAAACAGTATCTTGAGCAGATACGCATTTCCAAGGACGTAATGCACACCCGCCGCTGTTCCGCGGACCTTCGTAAAATGGTAAAGGGACTTATGATCGAAAGCTACATAGAGGACGGTTGCCAGAAGATAACGGATACACCGGTGTATGGAAAATCCATTACCGACCCTTGTATCGGCTGGGAAAAGACAGAAAAGCTTATATTTGAAATAGCAGAAGGATTATAAATATAAAAGCGTTACAGAAAGTCTGTAACGCTTTTATTGTAGTTCAATCGCCCAAAATATGCTTTTTTATTTGATCGTAGTCGGCTTTGTTTATCTTTCCGTCGCCGTTAATATCTGCCCTTGCAAACATATCTATATCTGCGGTTTTGGTTCCCGCTTCAATTCTTTTGGACATAAGATAGTCGTTTAAAATTATCCTTCCGTCATCGTTTACGTCGCCTTTGGTGCCGCTGTCGGTAACGGCAACTTTAACGTCGAAGGTCATTTCAAAGGTTCTCTCCCAAGGGTATCTGAAGTTACTCACAGAAACCGTTTCGTGTTTGCTTACGGTATAAGGAGAAAGAGACGTTATCATTGTGGAACCGTTTATCTGTTTAACTATATCGGCATAGCTTCCGTAGCCGGAAACGTTGGGATTTTCGATGGAAAATCCGTAGTATTTATAAGAAATGTCCTTAAGAAAACCGAAAGTGCTTGCCTCAAGAAAACCGCGGTGGCTTTGGCGGGTAATATTACTGCAGTTTGCAAGGTAGGTGTATCTTGAAATTCCGTTGGAAAGAGCAATTCCCATGGCATTTGCCGCAGTATTCCAGTTTGAATATCCCAGCAGCATGGAAAGGGGTAATTCCCGTGTGAGCAACTGCTTTTGCAGAAAGTCCGCATTTTTGGAATTGGGGTCAATAATTATAACCGGCTTTTTGCTTTCAACAAGCTCAAACGCTTTGTCTACAAGCTTGGCCGCCTGATCGTTCCCTGCGTTTTTCGTAATAACCAAAACCTCAACTTCGCCTTTTCCGCCGTCAACCACTGTGCATCCCAAAGAGCTTATGTGGTTTTCTATTTCATATTCGAGGGACGCAAAATCAAATTCATCTGCAATCTGATTCTTGCTGTTTCCGAAATAAGTGACACCCACCTTTGCGCTTCCGTACAGTTTGGTTACAATGCGGGTTATTCCCATAAGTCCCAATTCATCGGTGCCCGCATAAATAGCGCCGTTGTCTTCCAGCTTGTTTGAAATAAGGTTTATTTCGTTGGTTTGTATATTCGTGGTGGTTGAAGAATCATCAACACCTATATAGCAGTATTCAAGATCTTCAAGGGATTTTGAAAGTATGTAGTCGATAAGCTTTAATTTTCTTGTTCTGGAAGCCAGATATTTATCCACCGCCTTGTCCGAAAGGGGAGTGGATATCTTTTTTCCGTTTTCGCCGTATTTGTAGCCTGCGATAATGTTATCCACCGTAAGCTCATTACCTGTTAATTTAAGTCTTGCTACAGAGCCGTAGGAGCGGAGGTTGTTATATTCGGTCATCTGATACCCTTGGTAATTAACTGTGGATGCAAGGCGCATAACCGTATCAAAAAGCACTACCGTGTTGTTTTTTGCAAGTTCAATAATATAATCCGCAACTTCAAACTCAAAAGTAAGATCGGTGTTATCAAGCCAACGGGAAGCAACCAATCCGCCGCTTAACAGCTGGTCAAGAGAAAGCACGAAATAATCGCAGGTTTTATCAGTTTCCTTTAACCATTCAAGCAGCTTCTCTCTGTCACCGTAAGTAGAGCCGTTTTTGTTTGGTTTCATATTGTCAAGGGCGGTGCGGAAGGTGTCCTCCTCCGGCATAAGCAGTTCAAATCCTACGCTTTTTGCCAGCATCTTCACTCTGTCATAATTAACGGGGCGGTTATCAATGGGAATATACGCTACCTTTAATCCGTTAAAATCCTTGCTTTCAAATGCGTATGCTGTATCGGGCGCAAAGCAGGGAAGCGTGGCGGTTAACATAATAACAGCAAGCATGAGCCCTACAAATCTTTTCATAAAACGGTCTCCTTTTTTAGATAAATGCTGTTTTTATTATACTAGCCCTATTGCTAAAAGTAAAGTATTTTGTTTATTTTCCTTGCTAAACCGTCATTACTGTGGTAAAATCAGTTATAAGGCAGGTGAAACAAATGGATATACTTTATCGTGATAAAAACTGCATAGTGGCTCAAAAGGATATAGGTGTGGTATGCGAGGATACCGGCGCAAACGCTCTTCCCGCCTTGGTAAGGGAAGCCTGCGGTGGAGAAGCGTATCCCGTACATCGTATTGATAAGGTTGCAGGCGGCGCCGTTTTGCTGGGAAGCTCTTCTGCAAACGCAGAAAAGCTACGCGCTTCGGGTTTTGATAAAGAATATTTGTTTATAACCGTAGGTTCCTTGCCCGAAAAAAGCGGCGTTCTTTCCGATTATATGTTTCACGATACCCAAAAGAACAAATCCTACGTTGTAAAGCGTATGCGCAGAGGGGTAAGAGAAGCTTCTCTTGAATACACCGTTCTTTCGGAAAAGGATGGGTACGCCCTTGTAAAAGCAAAAATGATAACCGGCAGGACACATCAGATCCGTTTGCAGTTTTCCTCCCGCAAAACGCCCCTTTACGGCGATAAGCGTTACGGCGGGACAGGGGACAAGACTGCCTTGTGGTCTTATAAATTAAAATTCACTTCGGGCGGAAAAGAGCGCACCGTAATATCCGTACCGCCCGTTTCACAATATCCTTGGAGTCTTTTCGGAGAGGAGGTTAAATCCCAATGTACGACGTTATAGTTATCGGTGCAGGTGCCGCAGGAATGATGGCGGCTATCACCGCATCCCAAAACGGTGCAAAGGTTTTGGTTATAGAAAAAAACAAAGAGTTCGGCTTAAAGATAGGTATTACGGGTAAAGGCAGATGCAACCTTACCAACAACTGCACACTTAACGAATTCTTGGAAAACGTGCCTACAAACCCCCGTTTTCTTTACCGTGCAGTTACGGATTTTTCTCCCGAAGATACTATGGAATTTTTTACTTCCCGCGGTATTCCTTTGAAAACCGAAAGAGGCAGACGTGTTTTTCCCGAAAGCGACAGCGCTCAGGATATCCGCAGATGTCTTCGTAAAGAGGTAGAAACAAACTGCGAATGTGTAAAAGATACGGTTAAGCAGTTACTGGTGGAAAACGGAGAAGTTATGGGCGTTAAAGGATTTTCAAAAACCTATAACGCATCAAACGTAATAATCGCCACCGGTGGAATGTCCTATCCCAAGACCGGCTCTACCGGGGATGGCTACCGTCTTGCTTCCCAAGTGGGACATACCGTGGTAACACCCCGCGGTTCCCTTGTACCCTTGGTTTGCGAAGGCAAGATCTGCCGTGAACTGATGGGACTTTCCCTCCGCAACGTTGCCGTAAAATTCATCAAGAATGAAAAAATCTTGTATTCCGACGAAGGCGAGCTTCTTTTCACCCATTTCGGTGTAAGCGGCCCCACTATTCTTTCGGCATCTGCGGTTATCGGTAAAAATTATCCCGTAAAAATGTCTATCGATCTCAAACCTGCTTTGGATAAAGAAACGCTGGATAAACGCCTGCTGCGTGATTTTTCCGATAACAAAAACAAAATATACGCAAACGTGCTTTCCGGATTGCTTCCTTCAAAGCTTATTCCCGTGTTTGTAAATCTTTCGGATATTCCTTCGGAAAAGCGTGTTAACGAGATAACCAAGGAAGAAAGAAAGCGCATTTGCGATCTCTTAAAGGATTTGACCTTCACCGTAACGGGCACCCGTCCCGTAGAAGAGGCTATAGTTACCTCCGGCGGAATAAACGTAAAAGAAATAAACCCTTCGACAATGGAATCACGCATTGTCAAAGGGCTGTATTTTGCAGGCGAGGTTATAGATGTGGATGCGTATACCGGTGGGTATAATCTTCAGATTGCTTTTTCAACAGGTCATCTTGCGGGCGAGAGTGTCTATTAACGCCTGCGCATGAACCATTGTGTTCCCTCTGCCGATGCTTATCCGCACTCCTCCCGTCTTTAATGTGCCAAGCTTTTTGTGGGCTTTATAAGCGCAGTGCAGACCGCCTCTTACGGCAATATTTTCCTTTGCCAGCATTTCGGCGGCTTCTTCACTGTTATATCCCCACAGATTTATAAGAATTATCGGGACCCAATTTTCCTCCTGCTTTTCTTCGGGTGCGCCTATAACGGTTATTCCCTTCATATTTTTCAGCTCACTTAAAAGATATTTGTATATCTTTTGCGTGAGCTTTTTGTTTTTCAAATCCTTTTCTTTTAATGCGGCGCACAGCCCTGCGTAGGCAGGTGCGTTAAGACTGCCTGCTTCAAACCTTTCGGGTAAAAAAGAGGGCATTTTCATATCCGCAGATAGTATGCCGGTGCCGCCGTGGAGCAAAGGATACAGTTGGCTGTCAAAATCCCTGCTTATTATCATAGCGCCCGTTCCTGCGGGACCGTATAACCCCTTGTGGCCGGGCAGGCATATAATATCACCGTAATCTTCGGTGTTTATATCCAAAATTCCCGCTGTCTGGGCAATATCAGTAATAACCGTTATACCGCGGCTTTTTGCGATTTTTCTCATTTTTTTAACGGGAAATATTCTTCCGCACACGTTGGAAGCGTGAGTAAATACCGCAAGGGAAGTCTTTTCCGTTATACTGTTTTCAAAGTTTTGTACGGTCTTTTTATCGTCAAAAAGGTCGGATTCAAAAACCGTTACTTTTATCTTTTCTCTTTGCTTAAGGTCGTATATTATGCGGGAAACGGCGTTGTGGTCAAAATCCGAAACGAGCACGTGAACAAGCTCTTTTTTTGCTAAAACGTAACCCTTTATTGCTATATTCAATGCTTCCGTTGTGTTTTTGGTGAGCACACAGTTTTCGGGCAGGGCACCAAATTCATGCGCCAGCTCGTTTCTGCAATCAAAAAGTGTTCTGTCGCCGGAAGAAGCCAATTCATAGCTGCCTCTGCCGGGATTTCCGCAAAATCTCATAGCAGATGCCACTGCGTTTATAACCCCTTCGCTTTTGGGCATTCCCGTTGCGGCGTGGTCGAAATATATCATTTTTTGCCTGCCCCCGTAACTCCCGCTATTTTTATTCCGTTTTCAGAAAGCAGTTTTTGTACGTAACCGCTTTGGCTGTCATCTATCTTTAAACCGTATCCGCAGCCGCGTATACGGGCAGTCTGTGCATTTCTGGTCAAAGAATTGTTTATACCTTGTCTGTTCAGTATTTCCTGCGCTTTGTATGCATAGGTCATAGACGTTAGCACTATAACAGTGTCCAATTTTATCACTCCTTTTTACTACATTATATGAATAAAAAAATCCCGTAGTGAAGACCACTACGGGAAAAACTTTTTATGTGTTTTTATTTGTCCTCAAGACAGAATACCGTCCAGGAACAGGAGGTATGCCATTCGGTACCCTTTTGTACCTTTTCGTATGTAGAATCGGGGAAACGGGAGAAATACAGCTTGTTGGAGGAGGTGTTCATATCCCAATAGAAGGTCTTTGAGCCGTTACGGAAGTTATCCAAAGAATCTTCTACCGTGTCTACCTTTACAACGAAAGCGTAATCTGTGTTCTTTTTACCCCAGATGACACATTCTGTTGCCGCATTATTTTTGTACATGGGGCCGCTGTAATCCGCAAGACCCACTTCCATGGTTTCAACATACTTTTCGGTTCCGTCCTGATTTCTGAACAAGCAGTATAATCCCACGGTTTTATTTACGGGGAACATGCAGGTGTAGGAGAGGGAGAATTCCATATCTGTAAGGAATTCATAATCGCAATCCAGTGTAATGGTTTCGCCGTAGAACATATAGTTACGTGTAACCGCTGCGTAGCATTTTGAAGAATCTCCGAGATGAAGCTTGGTTTTTTCAACTATCTTTATCTTTTCAAGATTCTGTGCTTTTTGACCGTTTGAAAGCTTAATTTCCTTGCCGGAAACTCCGTCGTATATCTTTAATTCCACCAAAATTTCGTTGGCGTGGTTACCGCCGGAAAATCCATCCTTTGCACCCTTTGCACGGAATACGTATTCCCAGTCGGTACTGCCACCTGCAAGGTGTACGTTTCCGATATTCAGTGCGCCTATATTCCAAGTACCCCAGTTGGTTCTGTAGAAGGTCTGTGTCAAAGGCTTTCCGTCGGAGGCGGTGGTGGAAATAGTGTACATACCGTCATTTGTTTTGGTAAGCGTCATAATATGCTTTGTATATTCCGTTACGTGAACATTGGGTGCAACAGGGTGATGAGGATAAGCCGCAAACATATTTTCTGCTCCTGTAATGTGGTTTTTAATTCGCGCTTTGTCTGAATTTGCTTTTTTACCGGCATCAGAAACCTTAATTGTATTTTTATTTATGCGGAGGCTTAGCATATAGTCGGTAACGGTTATTTTTCCGTCTCCGTTAATATCGCCTTCCACAACGGCATAAAGTCTGTCTATTTCGGTACCGCTGATGATTTTTGCAAAGTAATCTCCCGTTTTCAAAACGTCTTTTGCGGAAAGCTTGTTACCCTTTGCGTCAAAAGCTATTACATTTTCAGTGCTGTCGAGGTTTTTGAGCACGTATTCAACGGTGTGGTTAAGGTGAAGTCTGGTTATGTAATCGCCGTCCTGCTTTAAGTAAGAATCGTCAATTACCTCAAGACCGGGAATAGATGCGGCGGGAACGTCGTTACCTTGAATGGTGTAAACCTCAAATTCACCGCAGAAAACAAATACACCGGATCTAGGTGCTTCCCCAAAAGAAACCTTTACGTATCTTCCGCTGACCTTTCCGTCAAGCTCCAGCGTACACCAAGTGTTCTTTGCGGATTCGTCTTCATACGTACCTTCGCCAACCTTGGTGAAATTTTTCCCGTCTGCAGAAACGTAAAATACACATTCGGAAGGTCTGTCTATGCCGGAATGGGCCTGTGCAGTAAGATATACTCTGAATTTACCCAGATCATCATAATTTTTACCCAGATCTATTACAGCATACATAGGCGCTTCAAGACGGTAATCCAAAGCTATCCAATCTGTGCCGTAATCATCGGCAGGAAGCTTACCGTCGGTAAGCTCTTTCCCGTCTACATTGGTGTAGGGGCTTCCCTGCGCGGTATAGCATGTGGTGTATTCGTAAGGCTTACCCTTGGAAATAAGGGTGTAATCGTAAACAGTCACCGCATTTGCAGTGATAGGTAAGATCGATATGCAAAGCATAATCGCAACCAAAGCAAGACATATAATTCGTTTCAAAATATGTACCTCCCGTAATTATATATGTAGCGGCTGTAAAGCCGCTTTTTGCTACTTTGAACCGTCTCCGGATTCCTGAAGCATACCATTGGAATAATCTCCAATAGTACTTTCATCCTTGAACATATCGCTGGTGTCGGGTATGATGCTCATATCGGACACGTTCATAGATACGTCCGGAATGGAAACGGGCGAAGAAGTGTCGTTTTTGGAAGTGTCTCCCTTTGAGCCTTCATCTTTGGAAGTGGAAGGCTTGGATGTGGAAGACGTGTCAGACGTATTTGTTTGATCTTCGCAGCCGCTGGCGCAGGCGGTGAGTGCCGCCAAAGAAATAACGCATATTGCCAGCAAAACAAAAAATGATTTTTTCATGCAGTTTCTCCTTCTCTTATTTAACGCGTTACAGTAGTCGGTTAAACTGCACTTATTTTTTACATTATATCACGGATTATACGTTCTTTCAATAATTTTTGTTTAAAGTGATTGACTTTTTGCTGTTAATAACATATAATTTATTTACAAACACAAGGAGGATTGTGAAATTATGGTAGTAAAAACACCCCCTATGGGCTGGAATTCCTGGAATACCTTCGGTCCCAACATAAATGATGAGCTTATACGGACCACAGCAGACGCCATGGTAGAAAACGGTCTGCTTGAAGCAGGTTATAATTATCTGGTTATAGACGATTGCTGGTCTTTAAAAGAACGCGATGGAGAAGGCAAGCTTGTTCCCGATCCCGTTAAGTTTCCCCACGGAATGAAAGACGTTGCAGATTATGTGCATTCCAAGGGATTAAAATTCGGTATGTATTCCTGCGCTGGCACCCGTACCTGTGCGGATTACCCCGGTTCATTCGATCACGAATATGTAGACGCAAAAACCTTTGCGGAATGGGGCGTGGATTTTCTTAAATACGATTTTTGCTATCGTCCCAATTTTGTTCCCGGACATTTGCTTTATAAAAAAATGGGCACAGCTCTTGCGAACAGCGGAAGAGATATTTTGTTTTCCGCCTGCTCCTGGGGTCATCAGGAAACACATAAATGGATAAAGACCACCGGCGCGCATATGTGGCGTTCTACCGGTGATATTGTGGATAGCTGGGCGTCTATCAGAGATCTTACTATGCATCAGATAAACATCTGGGATTACAACGGTGCAGGCTGCTTTAACGATATGGATATGCTGGTTGTCGGTATGAACGGAAAAGGCAACGTAGGACTTACGGGATGCACCTTCGAAGAATACAAGACGCATTTTTCCGTCTGGGCAATGTTCAATTCTCCTCTTATGATCGGTTGCGACGTAAGAAATATGACGGACGAAACCAAAAATATCCTTTTAAATAAAGACGTTATCGCCATAAATCAGGATCCTGCCTGCCGTCAGGCTTATCTCGTAGAGGCGGACAACTGGTGGTCCGGCAGAGTATATATGGTTGCAAAGCAGCTTGATAACGGCGACGTGGCTATCGGCGCATTCAATCTCGGAGATAACGAAGAATGGCCCAACTTCCAGCTTGACAGTATGGGATTGGGATATGCCACCGGCAAGAAGCTTGTCTGCAAAGAGCTTTGGACGGGTGAAACCTGCGAAGCGGTGGACGTTATGCGCTTCCCTAAGCTTCCCGCTCACGGCTGCCGTCTGTTCAGATGTAAAGTAGTCGATGCATAAATGTATTCGTTGCGGCGCGTCACTTACGGCAGACGATATCGGGTGCCATAAGAAAATGATAAACAGAGCCGCAGAAGAATTTATGTGCATACCTTGTCTTGCAAAGCATTTCGGCGCAACCGAAACAAGAGTCAGAGAGCTTATAGAGGAATACAGGGCTTACGGATGCACCTT
>JAFOBR010000043.1 GCA_017381715.1 Clostridia bacterium | reverse complement strand
GGGACCGTCAGGCACAACAGGCAGGTTTTTCGGCATAGCTCCGTCATTATCGGGAATACGGGCGTCCCGCAGGTTAATTCCTATCACTTCGGGGGTAACACCCTTTCTGCCTCCCGCTTGACCGACACAAATTATCACATCAGGCTCACATTTCTCGGCTTTTGCTATCACCGTGCCGCTTGCCTTTTCAAAGGAGGTGGGCACGTATAGCTTTACAATATTATATTTACCAACCTTTTCCGGAAGCAGCTTGACTGCTTCGTAGGAAGGGTTTATTTTTTCTCCCCCAAAGGGGTCAAAACCGGTTATCAAAAGTGTTTTTTCTGCCATTTTTTTGCTCGCCTCCGGCACGTCTTTCAATTAAATCATACCCGCCGTCCGCTATTTTGTCAATAGTTTTACATAATTAAACGGTGGGTTTTGTCGCAAAAAGAGGAGTAATGTTGGCAAATGTCGTAAAAAGTTGGCAAAAAGATGAATAAATTGGCAAAAAACTATTGCCAAAAATTGCCAAATGTGCTATAATTCTGCCAAACGGAAAACATAATGCATTTACGAAAGGAAGTAACGGCAATGGAAAAAGGTCAGACAAGAGCAAGAGTATTTATAGCGGACGGTTCGGCGGAGTTTCGCGCACAATGCGTACAGCACCTCCGTCCCAGAGGCGTGGAAATAGTAGGGGAGGCATCGGACGGAAGGGAAGCTTTTACCCGAATATGCAGAAGCAAGCCAAACGTAGTCATAAGCGAATTATATCTGGGCATGCTGGACGGGGCAGGACTTATAAAGGAGTGCAGAAAACAGCTTGGGGATAATGCCCCTGCGTTTATAATGATGTCCGCATTTAATTCGGAGGAGCTTTTTGAGGAGTGCTGTGAAGCAGGCGCTTCTTATTGTATGATCAAGCCGCCGGATTACACCACTCTGGCAGAGCGTGTGGTTCGGCTTTCGGATAAATCCCGCCGACTCCGTGTCCGCAGAGAAAACGATGAAAACGATCTGGAAGCGCAAGTTACCAAAATAATACATCAAATAGGCGTTCCTGCGCATATTAAAGGATACCAGTATCTTCGCACCGCGATAATAATGACGATAAACGATAACGATATAATCAATTCCGTAACAAAGGTGTTGTATCCCTCCGTGGCAAAGAAATACGGCACCACCTCCTCCCGCGTGGAAAGAGCTATCCGCCACGCTATCGAGGTTGCTTGGGACAGAGGTGACCTCGAGGTGCTTAACTCCTTCTTCGGATACACGGTTCAAAACTCCAGAGGAAAGCCCACGAATTCGGAATTTATCGCCATGATCGCGGACAACCTGCGTCTTAAAAACAAAGCTTTAACGGTGTAAAGAAATTTTTTAAATTTTTTGTGTTTTTCCTATTGACATTTTGGAAAAATATGGTATACTAATAACAGTAATCATTCCTACTTTTGAAAGGAGGCGCAAATGTCAAGGCAAAGAGAAGCAATACTTTCCGCCGTGCGTGAAAGCTGTTGCCATCCGGATGCGGATATGATATGCGCAAGAGTAAAAGAGGATATACCTCACGTATCTCTGGGCACAGTATACCGCAATTTAGGCAAGCTGGCAGAAGAAGGGCTTATCCGCAGGATCGCAGTTCCCTTCGCGGCAGACAGATTTGATAAAACCTTAACCCCCCACGGCCACGCAGTATGTCCCGCTTGCGGTGACGTAAGCGACCTGCCGGAGCATGTTTCGGAAACTCTAAAGCTTGCTTTGGGGGAATGTATTTCCTACGAACTAACGGTGCGCAGGGAATGTGAAGAATGTAAAAAAATAAAAAAATATACAGTTTAAAATTTAAGGAGAAACACAATGAACATTAAAGGAACCAAAACCGAACAGAATCTTATGACCGCTTTCGCAGGCGAATCTCAGGCAAGAAACAAATATACCTATTTTGCATCCGTAGCACGTAAAGAGGGTTACGTTCAGATCGCAAATATTTTTGAAGAAACCGCAAACAACGAAAAAGAACACGCAAAAATGTGGTTCAAGCTTCTCGGCGGTATCAGCAACACCGAAGCAAACCTTGAAGAAGCTGCAGAAGGCGAAAACTATGAATGGACCGATATGTACGCTACCTTCGCAAAGGAAGCTCGCGAAGAAGGCTTCGAAGCTATCGCAAAGCTTTTTGAAGGCGTAGCGGCAATCGAAAAAGAGCACGAAGAAAGATACAGAAAGCTTCTCAAGAACTGCAAGGAAGGCCTTGTATTCAGCAAGGAAGGCGATACCATCTGGGAATGCCTTAACTGCGGCCACGTAGTTATCGGCAAGAAGGCTCCCAACGTATGCCCCGTATGCGCTCATCCTCAGGCATACTTCGCAGAAAAGAAAATAAACTATTAATTAGCTCGTAAAATATACGCAAGAGTATTTTTTCATAAAACTCATTTGAATACAGAGGACGTGCAAACGTCCTCTGTATTTTTGTTTTTTATTGACATTTCTGTATACTTCTGCTATAATGCACACAAATGGTTGCGCACGCAACTAATTTTTAAAAGAGGTGTGCTTATGGCTTCTACAATGCGTTATATAAATATGGTAAGCCGTTGCTGTTCCATGTACCGTTCACAGCGGTTGGAGGAAACGGAGCTTGGCGCTTGCCATATTCCATATATACTCACCCTTTGCAGAAATCCCGGTATCACGCAGGAGACCCTTTGCAAAATGGTGTATATAAACAAAAGCAACGTAACCCGTGCCCTTGCCTATCTTGAACAGCACGGGTACGTACGCAGGGAGCAAAGCGAAACGGACAAAAGAGTTTTGCTTGTTTACCCCACGGAAAAAGCGTTGAACGAATTACCCCGAATAAGAAGTATTCTTAAAGATTGGAACGAATATATAACCGAGGATATTACCGAATCGGAAATGAACGCTTTTATGGCGGTGCTTGAAAAAATAGCAAAAAAAGCCGCATCTTACGGCGAATTATCCGAAACCGCAGGGGAGGGAGAACGGCTTTGAAAAAGATACTTGCATACCTTAAGCCTTACGGCGTGTCTATGACGGTTTCTTATACCGTAAAGATACTTGCCACAATGGCGGAGCTGGCACTGCCCTATATATTAAGCTATATTATCGACTATATTATCCGTCCTCTTGAAGGGCAGACGGATGTGGACACAAAGGCGGTTATAAACCGTATCGTTTTGTGGTCGGTGCTTATGATGTTTTGCGCCGCTGTTGCCGTGGTTGGAAATAT
Organism: Clostridia bacterium; assembly: GCA_017381715.1. Classification (GTDB taxonomy): domain Bacteria; phylum Bacillota; class Clostridia; order Oscillospirales; family CAG-382; genus SFLA01. The sequence continues at coordinate 5,956 of JAFOBR010000043.1, read as the reverse complement.
AACCGCAAACAGAATGGCGGCAAAGGTTTCCAAATCCGTGGCAGGCGAAATAAGAAGCGATCTTTTCAAGCGCACAATGGCACTCTCTCCCGCCCAGACGGATCATTACACAGTTGCGTCCCTTGAAAGCCGCCTTACCACTGATACATATAATATCCACCACTTTATGAACGTGGTACAGCGTATGGGTATACGCGCCCCCATAATGCTTATCGGCGGTCTTATCATCACCGCCACCCTTGACCCTGTGCTTACAGGCGTAATGGCCTGTGTTTTGCCCTTTATCTTTCTTGCGGTGTACGGAATTTCCGTAAAGGGACTTCCATTGTTCCGAGAAACCCAAAAAGCGGTGGACGGAATGGTTAAAGTGGTACGCGAGGACGCTCAGGGAATACGAGTAATAAAGGCTCTTTCCCGCAAACAGTATGAATCCGATCGTTACGATACCGCAAACCGCAACCTTGCCGCCAAAGAGAAAAAAGCAAATATCACCATGGCGGCGGCAAACCCCGTAATGAACTTTTTTATGAACTTAGGTCTTACGGCGGTAGTGTTTGCGGGGGCGATCCGTGTTAATTCCGACCTTACGGAGCCGGGCAAAATAGTGGCGTTTATCCAGTATTTTACCCTCATTTCTATGGCGATGCTGGCAATTTCCCGTCTTTTTGTTATCTTTTCAAAAGCCTCTGCCTCCGCAGGCAGAGTTGCGGAGGTGCTGGATACCCCCGCCGACCTTGAAGTGAAAAAGGAAACCGACTACCCCGCACAGATCACCAAGCCCTTTATATGCTTTGATAAGGTGTCTTTTGCATACAACAACACCAAAAACGTGCTTCACGATATTTCCTTCACCCTTGAAAAAGGGCAGTCCTTGGGTATTATCGGCGCGACGGGAAGCGGCAAGACCACAATTCTCGCTTTGCTTATGCGCCTTTATGACGTTACGGAAGGTAACGTGTACATAGACGGCAAGGATATCCGCACCATCCCTGCGGACAAGCTGCACACAATGTTCGGTGCCGCTATGCAAAACGATTTTATTTTTGCAGGCAAGATAAACGAAAACATAAAATTCTTCAGGGATATATCCGATGAAGAAATGCACTCCGCCGCAAAAACCGCCCAAGCGGACGGATTTATATTGGGCTTTGAGGAGGGCTACGAGCGTGAGCTTACCTCAAAGGGTAACAACCTTTCCGGCGGACAAAGGCAAAGAACCTTTATATCCCGTGCGGTTGCGGGAAAACCTCAAATTCTGGTGCTGGACGATTCTTCCTCCGCATTGGATTACCGCACAGACTCCGCTTTGCGCAAAGCCTTGAAGACAGACACCGCCGGCAGTACCACCGTAATAGCGGCACAGCGAGTAAGCTCGGTAATGAGCTGTGATAAGATTATCGTCCTTTCCGAAGGCAGAATAAGCGCTATGGGCACCCACGAATATCTTTTGGAAGCAAGCGAAGAATACCGCGATATAAGCAATTCACAGATGGGAGGTGCCGTCCTTGACTAAAAAAATATCTTTTAAAGGCAAAAAAGCGGCGCTCATCCGTTTGGGAAGCTATCTGTTCCGCCACAAGCTGTATGTCATAACCGCATTTATTTTAATGCTGGCGTCCAACCTCCTTGCCCTTTTGGGTCCCTCCCTTTCCGCAAAGGCGATAAACGCCATAAACCTGGGAGTAGGCAAGGTGGATATGGATGTGGTTACCAAAAACGTGATCCTTATGGTTATCGTTTACGCCGCATCTGCCCTTATGTCCTTCCTTCTTGCGGCGTTGCTTGTAAAATTGGGTCAAAAAATAACCTATACCTTGCGCAAAGAGGTTTTCGACCATTTGCTCACCCTCCCTGCGGGATATTTCGATACCCACCAGACGGGTGATATAGTAAGCCACATTTCCTACGATATAGATACGGTAAACGCATCTCTTTCCCACGATCTTTTGCAGATATGCGCTTCCGTTGTTACGGTGGCAGGCTCTTTGGGCTATATGCTTTCCATTTCTCCCGTGCTTATCGGCGTTTTTGCGGTGACCGTGCCCATTTCCATACTGTTCACCCGTTATAAGACTAAGCGTACAAGGCCTCTTTTCAAAAGAAGAAGCGCAAAGCTGGGCGAACTTAACGGCTATGCGGAGGAAATGCTTTCCGGTCAGCGCACCATACGCATATACGGCAGGGAAGCAGACGTTTGCAACCGCTTTGATGACCGCAACGCCCAGTCCTGCGATGCCTATTACGAGGCGGATTACCACGGCGCAATTATCGGCCCCGGCGTAAACTTTATAAACAACCTTTCCGTTTCTCTGGTGACCCTCATAGGCGGCATATTCTTTATGCTTTCCTTAACGGGAACCCTGCCTGCAACCAGCATAATGTTTTTGAACTTGGGGGATCTGTCTGCATTCGTTCAGTATTCCCGTAAGTTTGCAGGTCCCATAAACGAATTTGCAAACATTTTAGCAGACCTTCAGTCCGCTTTGGCGGCGGCAGACCGTATATTCGGTATTCTGGATACCGCCCCCGAAACAGAGGACAGCGAAAACGCCGTGACTCTTACAAACGTAAAAGGCGACGTGGAGATAAAGAACGTCACATTCGGTTACGATGAGGAAAAATCCGTTATAAAAGATATGACGGTAAGCGTCCCCGCAGGCAGTGTAACCGCTATTGTCGGTCCCACCGGTGCGGGAAAAACCACCCTCATCAACCTGCTTATGCGGTTTTACGATGTAAACGAGGGAAGCATTGCCGTGGACGGACGGGATATAAGAGATTACACCCGTGATTCTTTGCGCAAAGCGTATACAATGGTGCTTCAAGAAACCTGGCTTTTCGGCGGTACTATCGCAGAAAATATTGCCTACGGCAAGGATGACGCCACCCGCGAGCAGATCGAACACGCCGCCAAGCAGGCGCATATAGATGGGTTTATAAATACCCTGCCCGATGGATACGATACCGTTATAACCGATAACGGCGTAAGTATTTCAAAAGGACAAAAACAGCTCATAACTATCGCCCGCGCTTTCCTTGCAGATGCGCCTATGCTTATTCTTGACGAAGCTACCTCAAACGTAGACTCCCGTACGGAAAAGAATATACAGTCCGCAATGCGCTCTCTTATGGAGGGCAGGACCTGCTTTGTTATCGCCCACCGTCTTTCCACCATAAAGGAAGCGGATAACATTCTGGTTATGCGTGACGGACGTATCACCGAGCAGGGCACTCACGATAGCCTTATGGCACAAGGCGGTTTCTATGCGTCGCTGTATAATTCCCAATTCGATAGGGCAGAATAGAATGCTATAAGCAAAAAGAGAAGGCTTTTTACAAACCTTCTCTTTTTTCGCTATTTTCTCCCGTTGCTTTGTTAATGGGCGGGTGATATAATTTTATACGGGTGATATGTATGGATTTAATTTATCAAACAAAGGGATTAAGGCTTATAAACCGTCTGTTTTCTCCCAATAAGCAAGCGGAAACGGAAATCCCCTTTTACCCTCAAAAGCCTGATTTCCCCGGGGTAAAGCCAATATCCCAACCCTTTGAACGGGTTACACCCGAAGAGGTGGGAATAGATTCTGAAACGGTAAACGAATTTATAAACGAGCTTGTATCGGATAAAAGCGTAAATCTCCACGGTATAACACTAATAAGAAAGGGCAAGATCTTTTTTGAAGCAGACTTAGGCTTGTATCGGAGCGATATCTGGCACGCCGCATATTCAATGAGCAAGACTGTGGTAAGTATTGCAATATGCTTTATGTTTGAAGAAGGCTCGCTTTCCCCCGATGACCGACTTGTAGACCTTCTTGATGCAGGCAATCTTGTAAAGATCGGCAAGGGCGGCATAACCGTAAAGGAACTGCTCACCATGTCCACGGGAATTTCCTTTAACGAGCTGGGTGCTGTTACGGAAAACGATTGGGCAAAGGGATATTTTGAATCCAAAGCAAAGTTTGAAGCGGGAGAAAGGTTTGAATACAACAGTATGAATTCCTATATCCTCTCCTGCATAATCAAAAAGGTTGCGGGGGTTGGGGTAAACGAATATCTGGAAGACAAGCTGTGGAAGCCTCTGGGAATAGATATGCACCCTTGGGAAACCTGCCCGAAGGGAATAGAAAAAGGAGGCTGGGGGCTTTATCTCCGCCGTGAAGACACGGCAAAGCTTGGCGTTCTTATAATGAACGGAGGGGTCTGGAAAGGGAAACGGCTATTAAGCGAAAAATATATTAATTTGATGCTTCGCCGACATCGGTCGGTTCCTGCGGAATACGGAGGGTTCGATTACGGCTGCCATATCTGGATAGGGCACAGCCGCAAAAGCTTTTTGTTAAACGGTATGTTCGGTCAAAACGTGTTGGGGTTCAGGGAAAACGGCGTTATCATCGCTTCCAACGGCGGAAACGACGAGGTCTTCCAGCAAAGCCCGTTTTTTAAAATAGCGGAAAAATATTTCGGCTCTGCAAATTTCAAAGAAAGCCTGCCCCGAAACAAAAAAGCATATAAAACGCTGTGCAAAACCGCAAAAACCCTTTGCGGGGAAAAAACAAAAAAAGAAAATCCTTTTGCCCGCATAAAAAGAAACGCTTTTTTAAAAGAGCTTTCGGGCAGGGAATACAACATCCTTTCAAAAAACCGCGTTTCCGCAAGTCTTTTGCCCGTAACTCTCCGCGCTATCCAAAATAATTACGGAACGGGAATAAACAAAATATCCTTTTTATATGAAAACGGTGTGCTGTATACGGATTTTGTTTCGGAAGACGGTGTGCGTCGGGTGGTTTCGGGCTTCGAAAAAGGGGAGTACACAAAGCTTGATTTCGGGGGCGAAAAATATATAGTGGGAAGCTTTGCCCGTTTTGGAAAAAACGAAGACGGCGTGCCCGTTTTAACCCTAAACTGCGCTTTTTGCGAAACCGCTTCGGAAAGGGTAATAAAGTTTTATTTTTCAGAGCAGGGTAAACTGCGTATCACCTTTACGGAAAGACCGGGGGTGCGTCTTTTTGACAAAGCTTTGGAAATAGTGGGTGCGGTAAGCAAAAACAAGCTTCTTTCCGCTGCAGGCAAACGGGATCTGGATTATCTCCGCTACCGCATAAAGGCAACCTTTAGTCCCGAATATATAGCGGCGTTGTGTTCCGAAGGACACAACGCATCGATATAAATCTGCTTGCGCAGATTTTCGATATACACCTGCGGTGTTCGATATGCGCTTACGCGCTCGATATGCTCACTGCGTGAGCGCGGATTTATATCATATCGAAACCGACCGAAAGGGCGGTTATATCGAGCCGAACAAAGTGAGGCATATCGAGTCGGCAGTGCCGACATATCGACAAAATATACGTTATTCACTCTTGTAAAGAAAGAACCCCAAGAAACCTGCTGTTTTCTTGGGGCGATTTTTTATTTTTTCTTTTTTGCGCTTACTATAAGAAGCACAATTCCCGCTGTTATGGCGCAAGCGCCCATAAAAAAGGCGATAGAAGGCAAGCCGCCAAAGGTGCTTTTTGTAATGAGTATTGCGGTGGGTCCGTCCGCACCGCCGATAATGCCAACGCTCTGCTGTCTTGTCAGCAAAGAGGTAATAACACCGCAAAGGGGTATAACAAAGCTTGCAAACGATGTCACCGCACCGAGAATAAGTGTGATAATTCCTGCTTTTTTCATAGTTTTACTCCTTTATCGTTTTTGGCTTGAAGTTCAAAAAGTCTGCGGAAACAAGGTGTACCTCTATTCCGTCAATATGCTGAGGCAAGTGTTCTTTTATCGCCCCGTGCAAATGACCGTACCAGCAACGTCTTATACCGTTTTCCCGCATTACCTCGGTAAGAGATCTTGTGGGGGGATAATGTATAAAACAAACTATTTCCGCTTGGGGGTTTTCTTCTTTAAGCTTTAGCGCCTCTTTTATTGAAAGATTAAGCCTTCCTGCTTCACGGGCAAT
>JAFOBR010000042.1 GCA_017381715.1 Clostridia bacterium | reverse complement strand
TATGCTTATATCCGTTTCCCTGCTTTCGGGATTATATGGAAGATATATTTCCACCGGCAGCGGGGACGATACGGCACGAGTTGCAAAATTTGATGTGGCAACTACCGTTCCCAACGTAAACGCAAAGTTTGTAAACAAAGGTGCGCAAGACAATACATACACCATAGAAATAGACAATGATTCCGAGGTTGCGGTAAGATGCGATCTGGTGCTTGTGTTTGACAGCGCATTGGAATATATCAATATAACCGTTGACGGCAAGGCACCTTCGGAAATAAGCTCGGATAAAAAGACATTTACCTTTAAGGATATAGCGTTGCTTGCACCCAATGGCGCAATTGCGGATTGCCAGCTTGTTTTCACCGTAACGGATTGGAACGCGGTTACTTCGGAAGCCGACGGAGCATCGGTAACATATACTTTCGGATTTGACGGAACGCTTTATTGCACTCAGATAGACTAAAGTTTTTGAAAAAAGGAGGCGGTACTTTAATGAAGGCAAAAAGAATATACGGACTTGCATTATTTTTGGTATCGCTTGTCCTTATAACCGCTTTTTCAAGCGCAGTATACGCAAAATATATTAAAAAGACAGATTTTAAAGGCAACACCGTAACTATTCAGGCAAATTTAGCCGAAGATTTTACCTTGACAGAATCCAAGGCGAACAGAACCGAAATGGGCGACTACGTGCTGGATACAACCACGCCCGTACAGACTAATCAATACGTCCTTATGCCCGGTGTGGATATCCCCAAGGACCCCACCATTAAAATAACGGGCAAAACTGCGCTTCCCGCATATCTTTATTTAGAGGTTGTGGACAATATATCCGACCCCGCTGTAACCTATTCATTGGCAGATTGGTGGCAATTACTTGCCGGCGTCACGGGACCCAACGGCGGAAAGGTATACGTATACAACGAAACAGTTGATGGCTCTACCGCCAATATGGAAATACAGTTAATTAAAGGCAACACTGTTTACGTTGGTCAGACACTTGTTCATTCTGCTGCCGCAAAACCCTTCAGCATTAAATTTCACGCATATTTGCTTCAGAAACCCGATGGAACCACAAACGAAACCGCTATTTTTAAAAATGCACTTGGATTATCTTAATTAAAATAAAATTTTACAGAAAGGAAGGTCGAAAAAGTGAATAACAAAATGTTGAAAAAGCTTAAAAAACGTCTTGTTTCACGTGCTTTGCCATTATTTCTCGCCGCGCTGATGGTATTACCCTCTGCACCGCTGACCGGAATTTCTGCAGGAGAAGACGCAGGTAAAGAGCTTACCCAGAACAGCAATTCTCTCGTTTACGATTATGACACGTTAAAGCTCACCGTAGACGGTGAGCAAACCAAAGAGCTTTCCATATTCTCTTATGAAAAGATAGAGGTAGGCTCTGTGGGCATTACCGAAAACGCTACGTATCAATGGCAGATAAAGCACCCCGAAAAGAATAATCTGTGGGTCGATATCTACGATGCGAAATCCGAAAATATCGGCGTTTCCGTTGCGCTTATAAACAATATGCTGGCAGAGGACGGCACAGCAAAAATCCGTCTCCGTGCATATACCGAAGATTACGCATACATTTCCAATACATTAACCGTAAAGATTTTGGAAGAATCCTCCGAGCCTACCCTCTCTGTGGACAAAATAACCTTCCCCCACGCTATGGCAGGCGAAACTTCGGAAACTCCCGAATTCGTTACGGTTACGATAAATTATGTCCGTTACGATTATAAGCGTGATGCGCAACACAAGCTTGTAAAAGACGAGCACGGTAACCTCATTCTTGATGAAAGCGAAATTGCATTTACACCTTATATTGCTACGTTGGTTTACACGCATCCGCTTAACGATGAAATCGAGTTCCCTACCATCGTCGGTTACGATGCTTATTGGGAAGACGAGGATACTCCCTCTCTGGGCCATACACTTAACATATCCAGTGTAACTTCCAATATTACTTACACTGTTTCGTATAAGCCAAAGGAAGTTAAATACGCCGTAAGATATTTTCTGCAAAACATTTACGACGATAAATATGCCGAAAAAGAGACCATGTCGGATTTAATGGGATATACCGGAGCAGAGCCTCCCGAAGCTATTTTGGGAAAAGAATTTGCAGGCTTTACTTCTTTGTATCACCAGCCCGATGCTATTGCGGCGGACGGTTCTACCGTTTTTGAGGTTTATTACGAACGAAACTATTATTTAATGGAGTTTGATTGTAACGGCGGGTACGGTACCTCCACCTTATATATTCGTTACGGATCCTATATTGCTATTCCCGACCCGGTAAGAATGGGTTACGTTTTTGATTATTGGAATATCATAACAAAAGATAACGTAAATATCGAAGACGCTGTTGAAGACGAAAAAGACACAATTCCCGCAACAATGCCTCCGTATAATTCTGCATACGAGGCTGTGTGGACAACCGCCGAAACGACATACAGCATTGTATATTGGATAAAAAACGAAGATGGCACCAAAACCTATATCGGAAGCCGCCCCGTTTCTGCAAATTCCGCAGACGTAGTTTCCGGTAGTAATGATCTTACTGCATCCACAAATCTTTGTGGACTTGAAGCGCATACCCATACAAGCTGTGCTTATGGTTGTGGAAAAACAGAGCATACTCACGGAGATGACTGCTGTAGTATACATGTGCATACTGCTGATTGTTTATCTTGTGTACATCCTGCTTCACACGAGCGCGATTGTTATGTGTTTACCTCTGCAACTGTAAGCGAAACTCCAACAAATATCTCAAATCCTAATTGGACAACCAATCTTAACGGCTTGGAAATTTGCTATAAAAACTCAAAATTTTACGTAAATATAAACAATCTATATTATGAAATAAGCTATTTGGATGCATCTCACGAAATATATTGCACTCACACTCACCAAAATGAATGTTATACGTGTGGACAACTCGGTACCTCCCACATTCACGGTGATGGAAGCTGCACTTATTGTTCTTTGCCGGAGCATATCCACAGCGAAAAATGCTATGACTGTAATAAACCGGCACACGCCCATACGTCTGAATGCAAGAACTCAACCGTGCCGTATATGGAATACGTTGAAGCAGACAACGATGTAATTGTAAAAGGCGACGGTTCGACCGTTGTAAACGTATATTACAGATACAAGCTTTTTGAAATACGATTTATGTACGCGCGTAAAGATAATAATACGGGTGATTACGAGATCGCAAATTCAACTACAGAAGGTGTTATTGAAGGTCAGGCAAATGTGAAAGGTGGTTGGGATCAACAAACTGTGGTTGGATTGCCTACGATTACCGGGTATGAAGTTAAATCCGAAGTGATCGGTGATTATACTTATTATTATTTTGCGCTTCGAGCAAGATATAACGATAATATAGAGGATATATGGCCTTCTTCCGAAACGATAGGCGATATTACAGATACTCACGCTGATCAACGAGTTCGCCGTTTTGGAAGCTGGGCAGCCGAAAAAGGCTCAGGATATCGAGCCAAATACGGAGAAGAACACGCAAATATAGTTGGTCCGTATCCTTATATGAATTCGGATATGATCAAAGAATCCAACCTTAATACGCCCATTGTTGAAAACGGTACTACGTATTACGTGGCACAGCGAATGGGTGCTTGGTGGGGTTCAAAGGATTACGAATCAAGCGTAGACTGGTTGGGTCCGATCGACGAACACAGTTATCACATATATTATGAAGCGATTGATGGAAGCGGTGACATCGTGTATAACGGCAAATCGTATGATCTGATCGCAACGCACACCTTCTATGCGGCACATAACGGTTCAACTCGTGTCGATCCTTTCGAATATACCGGTGTAGTTTGTGTAAATAACACTTCGGGCACATCGAACGATTTGCAG
>JAFOBR010000041.1 GCA_017381715.1 Clostridia bacterium | reverse complement strand
CGGTTATATTGATATATTCCAATGCGCTGTCAAACACAAGCACCAGATCGCATCTTACCGCAACCTCGGAATCATTGTCTATTTCTATGGTGTATGTATTGTCTTGCGCACCTTTGTTTACAAACTTGGCGTTTACGTTGGGAACGGTAGTTGCCACATCAAATTTTGCAACTCGTGCCGTATCGTCCCCGCTGCCGGTGGAAATATATCTTGCATATAATCCCGAAAGCAGGGAAACGGATATAAGCATAAGACAGAAAAGTGCGCCTGCAATAAAAATCATTTTCTGACCGGATGTTGATCTGCTTTTAGTTTTCATTACGCCGCCTTCCTTTCTGTTTTAATTATTCTTTGGGTTCTTCCTGCTTTTTCGCTGCTTCTTTTTCTGCAAGCAAGCGGCGGATTTCTGCTTTTATGGGCTCAAGGTCATCGTCTGCTTCCTTCTTTTCCTTTTTAAAGGAAAGCTCCATAAGCAGTATCGCCGCGCCGAAGACGATTACCGCCGCCAAAGGGGATCTTAAAATATCAAACGCTTTTCCTGCACCGGGCAAAACCTTAATGACCTTGCCCTTAACGACATCGCGGGTAATAGGCTCGTCTGCGGTGTTGTTTGCATCGCCCTTTGTGGTGATATTATCGCCGTCGATACTGATTACTCTGTGAACAACAAGTATGCCGTGGTCATTGAACACTACCATATCGTCCACGCCGAAATCATCCGTCTTTTTAACGATGATCACATCGTCCACGCTTAATTCCGGCTCCATACTGCCGGAAAGCACTACGGATATACCCACGCCGAAGGGCATAGGCATATTATCGCCCGCAACGTTTTTTGCGTTCCAGTTGTAAAACTGTATTCCTATAAATACGCTTGCAATAAAGATAACTACCGCGCGTATAATGAAATTTGCTGTTTTTTTATTGGTTTTCTTCATTATATATTATTTCTGCTTGTGCCTTTTTGGTTTTGAATACAAGCGCAAGTCCTACAAGCGCCAGAAGTGCTATTACGAACCACCATACGAAGGAGCCGTCATCGCCCAGAACGGGAGTGTCCTCTCCGTCGGAGCATTCGGGGTCTGCGCTTTGCATTGCGGTTGTACGTATTACTATGGTAAGGGAAAGATCTTCACCCGCCGCAGCCATATTGCCAAGGAGGGTATCGTATTCATCGTTCCCTTCAAACGCCCACTCCCAATCAAGGGTATAGGTAGCGTATCTGCCTGCGCCGAGGGTGGATTCGGTGTTTACCGTGTTAAGAGCGAGCACGTCCTCACGGGTTTCATCACTGCCCAGAATATATCCGCCGTTTTTCTCGGTAAGCCGTACGGTAACGGGAATTGCGTATTCTTCGTTGGAGAAAAACGCTTCCATTTCCAGAACGTAATCCAAACCGATAGTTCCGGAGTTTTCAAGTGTGAAGGTATATTCGTTTTGTGTACCGGGGGCGATAACCTTGTCCTCGCCGCTGCCCTGTACTGTCAGCATACCTTCGCCGTTTTCATAAGAAAACTTGAATATTTCTACGTTTGTGTTTGCCTGCCATACGGTATTTTCGTCATAAACGGAAAAACCGGGAACGGGGCCTTTGTTTCCGCTTGCATCGGCGGTAAGAGCGAATCCCGCAATACGCGCCATAAAAGCGGGCAGTGTGGTCTTGGGCAGGGAAGCTGTCTCGTTTTCAAAATCAACACTGCCGTCTTCCTGCATATATCCCATACGCACCGTGGTATTTTTACCGCTTTCCGTAAGAGAAAATACGTTTTCGCTCATTTTGGGTGCAAAGAACGTGAGACGGCTAAAAAGCATTGCCAGTGCGCAAAGTTCAAGTACTATAAGAAGCGCAATAATAATTCCCAATGCGCCAACGCTTTTTTTCTTCAAATTTTTGTATTCGGTCATATTGTTGCACTTCCTTTCCTTTTTTCTTTGCACGTTTTCCTTTGTCCGCTTCCGTTTTTTAACGGGAACGGGTAAAGAAAAGCGTTTTTTCTTTTTTGTCTTTGCTCCGTATAAGGCGCTGCCACGTAGCGCCTTATACGAAAAGCAATTAAGTAAGTTTTTGTTAATCAGACACTAATTAAATTAGTCATCCTGAGCAACGGTTGCAGTTACTTTAACAGTAACTTTTGCGGCATTGCCATCGGCAGCGCGGTTACCGAGCAGAGTGTCGTTATCATCGTTGCCTTCAAAAGGCCACTCCCAAGTAATGGTAAGTGCGTTATCGTCAATAGGCTGGTTAGCGGGGAAGTAAGCCAAAGCTTTCTGCACTTCCAATTCAATAGCATTTTCAAAAGCAGCCATATCAGCATATGCAGTTCCATAAATAGGAGTAGTAACAACAGTTCCGTTATTGTTAGTGGTAACAGTAAACACCAGAGGACAATAGTAATCGGTACCGGTAGTAGTCCAACCAGT
>JAFOBR010000040.1 GCA_017381715.1 Clostridia bacterium | reverse complement strand
CGAGATAGAGTACGATACATATTTTGTATTCACCACAGCGGAAGAGGTTGGCAGCAGAGGCGCCCAAACCGCCGCATACAGATTGGGTGCGGATTACGCCATAGTATGCGAAGCCACCGCCGCGGGAGAAGAAAAGATTACTCCCCCTCACCTTTCTCCTTGTACGCCGGGTGATGGCGCGGTAATTTCCGTAATGGATGGCGGCACTATCTATGACAGAGAGTTTGTTGAAACCGCTGAAAAGCTGGCAAAGGAAAACGATATAAAATATCAGCTCAAACGCTTGCCCACCGGAAGCAACGATTCCAGAACCTTCCAAACCACCCTTACGGGCGCAAAGGTACTGGCTGTTTCCGCACCTACAAGATATATTCATTCCCCCTGCAACGTTTGCAGAACCGACGATATGGAACAGGTTGTTAAACTGTTAAAAGTACTTACAGACAGGAGCTACGAATAATGTATAACACTATTAAAAAATATATATCCGCTTTCTCCGTTTCGGGAAACGAAAGCCCTCTTGCTAAAATTATTTGCGATGATATCGCACCTTATTGCGACAGCGTGGAGATAGATCCTATCGGAAACGTAATAGCGTTCAAAAAAGGCGCAGACAGCACAAAAAGACTTATGATCGCTTCCCATATGGATGAGATCGGCTTTATGGTTACATACATCGAAGAAAGCGGTCTTATCCGCGTAACCAACGTAGGCGGTATTAACGCAGTTGCGTCTTCTTACGGCTCCGTCGTTTTCGCAAACGGAACAAAGGGTATTATTGTTTTGGATATGGGCGCGAAAAAGGAAGATATTTCTGTTAAATCCATGGTTGTGGATATCGGTGCCAAGAACAAGGCTCAGGCAGAAAAGAAAGTAAAGATTGGTGACGTATGCGCACTGGAGCAGAGAATAACCCGTCTTATGAACAGCCGTATTGCGGCAAAAGCGTTTGATGACCGTCTTGCTTGTGCTATTACTTTTGAAGCGGCGAAGCTTATCGAAGAGCCTGCATACGATACATACTACGTATTCACCATACAGGAAGAGGTTGGCTGCAGAGGAAGCAAGCCTGCCGCTTTCGGAATTGCACCCACATACGGTATCGCTCTTGACGTTACTCATACCGGTGATATGGTCGGCGGTCCCAAAATGACGGTTAAGCTTGGCGAAGGCGCGGCTATAAAGATCAAGGATTCCTCTGTAATATGCTCCAGAAGCGTTATCAACCGTATGACAGAGCTTTCCGAAAAGCACGGTATCAAGCATCAGTACGAAGTTCTTACCGCCGGCGGAACCGACACTTCTTCTATGCAGACCGCTTGCGCAGGTGCGTTTACCGGATGTATTTCCATACCCACCCGCTATATCCATACTCCCGTTGAAACTGTTGATATGGCAGACGTTACCGCTTGCGTGAATCTGCTTGCCGCAATAATAAAAGAAGGATTTTAATAAATATGTTTTCCGAAAAAATTTTGGCGCTGGCTGCGGAATGTGAAAAGGACTGCCGCGAGCAATTTGAATATATAGACGATATAGCTTTTAAAAACACCCAAAAGGTTATGAAGGTCTTTGCGGAAAATAAGCTTTCCGACAGACACTTTGCCCCTACCAGCGGATACGGCTATAATGACGATGGCAGGGATCTGTGCGATAAGCTGTTTGCAGACGCTTTCGGCGCAGAGGCGGGCTTTGCCCGTCACAGCATTATAAACGGCACCCACGCCCTTTCTATAGGCTTATACGCCCTTTTAAGACCGGGTGATACCCTGCTTTCCGTTGCAGGCAAGCCTTACGATACTTTGGATGAGGTTATCGGCATTTCCGGCAAAAGCGGCGACGGTTCATTAGCTGATTTCGGTATCGGCTATAAGCAGATAGATCTGGACGAAAACGGTTATCCTAGGCTGGAAAAGATAAAAGAAGCGGTTGCAAACGATGAGTCTGTAAAAGTAGTATTTGTTCAGAGAAGCAAAGGCTATTCCGATAGAAGAACACTTACCGTAAAGGATATTAACGATATCTGCGACGTGGTACGGGCAAACTCCAATGCCTACATAATGGTGGACAACTGCTACGGCGCCTTTACCGAGGAAAGCGAACCCAAAGCAGACCTTTTGGTAGGATCTCTTATAAAAAATGCAGGCGGCGGTATGGCGGAATCCGGCGGATATCTGGTTGGAACTGCAAAGGCGGTTGAGCTTGCTTCTTACAGATATTCCACTGTAGGGGTGGGATTGGAATGCGGCGCATCTTTGGGTCAGACCAAAAGTATGATCAAAGGCTTATTCTACGCCCCTCACACCGTTGCGCAAGCTGTAAAGACTGCTGTTTTTGCGGCAAGAGTATTTGAAAAGCTGGGCTTTACCGTTTCTCCCAAGTATAACGAAAAAAGATCCGATATAATTCAGACCTTTACTTTGGGAAGCGAAGATGCTTTGGTTAAGTTTTGCTTGGGTATTCAGGCGGGAAGCCCCGTGGATGCCCACGTTGCCCCCGTTCCTTGGGAAATGCCGGGTTATAATGACAGAGTTATTATGGCGGCGGGCGCGTTTACGCAGGGTTCTTCCATTGAGCTTTCCTGCGACGGTCCCGTACGTCCTCCTTACATAGCATATCTGCAGGGCGGTCTTACCTATGAAAGCGGTAAATACGGCATACTCAAAGCCGCACAAACCGTAACTGAATGACAATCACCCCGATAATCACCCCAAGAAGCCTAACGGCTTCTCGGGGACCCCGATAATAAAAAAATCCCGCATTAAAGCGGGATTTTTTATATGTTTTTTAGAAAAGGAACATAAAGGGAATTGCCATTTCGGAAAGGCCCATCATGCCAATAAGGAACACAATGTAAACAACGTAGAAGATAGCGTATGCAACACCGCCGATAAGGGTAATGAGGTTAACGATGAAACCGATAGTTGCAAGTATCTTACCAACCTTGGTAATACCGGTAAGCTCGCCCTGTTCAGAAAGCTTCTTTGCCTTGCTGCGTGCAACTATAGCAAAAATGAAGCCTACTATGGGGATAGAGAGCACAAGCGAAAGAAGACCGAAGACGAATACGCTGGGATCGGAAGGGGCTACTGCAGGTTTTACGGGAGTTGCGTTGTAGTTGTTGTCCATAATAAAATATATCCTCCAAAAAATTATTTATAAACTTTAGCGGAAAAAGGAAAAAAGAGTGCCGAATATCATAAGAACGTAAGAAGCAAAAAAAGAATACTGTAACGCCACAATGCACAAATAATAGGTCCAAAAGATGCTGTATCCAATTCCAGCGTATATGCCTACCTTAGAGAGAATACTGCCAACCATGACCTTGGTACAGTTTACACCGTTGTTTTGCGCAAGATATGCTTTAACCTTTTTCTGAGCGATAATTCCCAAAATAATGCCGGGAAGTCCGTAAGAAGATAGCGCCGCAGCAACTATGCCCAGAGCAAGAACGTTAGACGTAGCGATGGGTGCGTTGTTTTTGACACATTCCATAAAGCAACCTCCTTACGAAAACATTATATATGCAACGGCGAAAAAATGCAATATTTTTTTACAAAAATGTGAACAAATTTATCTTTTTTTGTCTGATTATATATTGTTATTGATTTTTTGCTTAACTTATAGTAATATATAAGTTGACTGTAGTGTTCAGGATTCTAAAAATGCAAATACGGTCTGCATATATTTTTCCAGCTTTTCGGAAGCGCATATAAAAGCGGAATGCTTTGCGCCTTCTATTTTCATAAATCCGCAACCCAGATGGTCTGCCAGCTTTTTCTGTGGCTTCGGACGAACCACCGTATCTTCACCGGAGCTGATAACAAGCACCTTCGCTTTGATCTTTTTAAGATCTTTTGTACGCAGCATCTTTTTACCTACAGTTACCGCTTCGTACATCCAGCGGTTGGTGGATGCAGAAGTCTGGTAGCGCTCATCGGAAAGACGCACGTCCAAATTATGTCTGAACCGGGGATAGCTTGTATCGTGGCTTTTATCGAAAGGATGGTCAGGGTTAAAATCCGAAGCGTATTTAAACCTTGCATCCCAACCGTTTTTGCGGGCATGTTGCTTTAACATAAGCTTTAACACGGTTATGGGACAATCGCTGGTAAAAGGATATACCATAGGCGAAGAAAGCAGTGCACGTGAGATCCTGTCTCCGCACCGCATAAGATAAAGAGTAGTAACACTTCCCCCCATGGAATGAGAGAAAATGTTTATATTTTCTTTTCCGGCGCAAGGTACAACGATATCTTCTATAAATCTTTCCAGATCCTTTACGTAATCCTCAAAGCTGTTCACATGGGCAAGCACCAGGCCTTCCACCTGTCTTTCGGAAAGACCGTGTCCCCTGTGGTCGTAGGTGAATACGTTGTATCCTCGGTTTGTAAAGTACCAGACAAGCTCGGTGTACTTTTTGCAGTATTCCGTAAAACCGTGAACTATTACGATACTTCCCACAGGATTTTCCACAAGGTAGTTTCTGTAAAAGATGTTCAGCCCGTCAAAGGACTTGAAGGTACCTTCCTTGGCGTGGGCGGACAAGGTTTCCTCTACCTCGATAATACGCTGCAAATATTCGTCTTCTTTGATTACCTCAACTTTTTTGGGTGTATAAAGCATTATAAAACGGCTCCGTTTTGTATTTTTTTAAATAAATAATATTATAAAAGGCGGTGATAATAATGGCAAACAAAACAAAAAGGATCTTTAAAAGAGTTTTGCAATATACCGTTATTATCGCCATTACGTTTTTAATAATTTCCGCCGGGGCGACAAAAGTTATTTACGACTTGTGCTTCCCCCGCTACGAAGGTCAAGATATTTTGCTTGACGAAGAGCTGACAAAGCTGCAAGAGGAAAGGCAGAAAGCCGAATTTTATTCGGGAGAAAATCTCCTTGCAGGATATCTGTATTCCCCTGCAGACGGAACAAAAGAAAATCTTGTGTTTTTTGTTTTGGGAATGAACGCAGCAGTCAACGATTATCTGTGGCAGGTAAAAAGCTTTACGGATAACGGATACGGCGTGTTTATATTCGATCCCACCGGTTGCGGCGAAAGCGAAGGAAAAAGCGCTGTGGGTTTTTCCCAGATACTGCTTGACCTGAATGCCGCTTTGGATTTTGCCGAAAAGGAACAAAACTTCGGGTTCGAACGCATATTTCTGTTTGGCCACAGCAGAGGCGGATACGCGGCTTGCTGCGCTTTGAGTTACGGACACGATATTACCGCGGTGGCTTCCGTGAACGGAATAAACAGCGCCATGGAGGGCATTATGATGCCTGCCGCAAAGGTGGTGGGCAATATTGCATACACCAATTATCCCCTTTTATGGCTGTACCAGATAAGTCTTTTCGGAGTCGAAGCGGTAAACATATCCGCCGCACAAGCGCTTGAAGAAAGCAAGACACCTGCTTTGATAATACATTCCGCAGAAGACGAAATTGTACCGACAAACAGATTTTCTATTGTTTCCCACGTGGAAAACACAGAATATTTAACCGAAATACCCGAATACGATACAGACAACAAGGATTCCCACGCCGGAATACTTTTTGATAAAGACGGTAAAGCAAACAAAGAATTGTTTGAAACCGTAACCCATTTTTTTGAAAAAGCTGCTAAAGCGGCGGAAAACGGTGAATAATGAAGGAAATTGTCCTTATTCCGGCTTATAAGCCGGATAAAGAAATGTGCTCCCTTGCCAAAGAACTGAACACGCGCGGTTTTGACGTTTTGATAGTAAACGACGGAAGCGGAGCTGAATACGACGAAACATTTAAGACCGCATCCCAATATGCCACCGTGATAAGCCACGAACAAAACAAAGGTAAAGGCAGAGCGTTAAAAACCGGCATAGAATACATACGGGATAACTGCAAGGAAAGCGAATTCTTTATAACCGCGGATGCGGACGGACAGCACCGTGCCGATGATATTGTCCGTGTAAAGGAAGAGCTGAAAAACGGCGCCTCTTTTGTTTTGACAACACGTCTGCTTAACAGAAATATTCCTAAGCGCAGTAAGTTCGGAAACGATCTTTCAAGAGTAATATATACCCTTTCCACGGGCAGATATTTTAAGGATAATCAATCCGGACTCCGCGGTTTTTCCACAGAAAACATTGATTGGCTTTTAAAGGTTAAGGGCGAAAAATACGATTACGAAATGAATATGCTGTACTACGCTTCAAAGCAGGCAATACCCGTTACCACCCTTGATATTGAGGCAGTATATATTGACGGCAATAAATCTTCCCACTTCAATCCCGTAAAAGACACCGTAAGGATATACAGACTGCTGTTAAGCTCTGCAAAGGCTTCCATTATAACGGCAATTTTTGCCC
Organism: Clostridia bacterium; assembly: GCA_017381715.1. GTDB lineage: Bacteria > Bacillota > Clostridia > Oscillospirales > CAG-382 > SFLA01. The sequence goes on along the minus strand of JAFOBR010000040.1, from coordinate 34,803 downwards.
AGATCGCAATATTCGTCTGCGGTTTGGTTACAGACGTTCCTTACGATAGCTTATACGTGGTTACCGCAGGGCTTGCCGCTGCCGTTACAGCTTACATTATAAATAGATTTTTTATCTTCAGTAACGTAGATTTCCGCGACGGCGGAAGAACAATGCTGTTTGCCCTTTTCCGCTATATGCTTTACGGATTGGGAACAGCGGTAATAACCTCGTTTTTACCCTTTATTCCCTTGTTTATCGCATTTAATTTCTGCGCCTTGCTGGGCTTGCCTATCCGGTATTTTGCCCACAAATATATAAGCGCATTTAACTGAGCGCTTTTTCAACAGCGGTATCAAAACCGCTTTCGGAAAGCTTTAACACCTGTTCAATACACGAAACTGCGGTGCTGCTGTTGGCGGCACCGTGCATTTTTACTACCGTCTTTTTGGTGCCGAGGAAGGTAGCTCCGCCGCGGGAATTAAAATCAAAGGCTTTTTCAAGCTTTTTTGAAACACTTTCGGCAATTTCGGGCGCAAGAGAAGCAAGTATATTTTTGCTCATTACAGCGGCGATCTTTCCCGTGGCTTCGGTATCCTTCAAAACTATATTACCTGCATAACCGTCGCAGGCGAGCACGTCTGCTTTTCCCAAAAGCACGTCACTTCCTTCAAGGTTGCCCACAAAGTTAAGCGCAGAGGACTCCAAAAGAGCATACGCTTCCTTAGTAGCCTTGTTTCCTTTCCCCTTTTCTGTTCCTGTGGAAAGTAATGCAACGCGGGGAGCATCAATACCGTACATACTTTTTACAAAGGCACTGCCAAGCTTTGCGAATTCATAAAGATCGTTGGGAGTACAGTCTACGTTGGCGCCGCAATCAACAAGGCAAATATAGCTACCGTCCACGGCGGGAAGTGCGGAGGACAAAGCGGGACGCTTTAAGCCTTTTACAAGACCCAATCTGCATATAGTACCGATAAGGAGAGCTCCCGTATTGCCCGCAGAAATCATACCTGCGCAATCGTTATCTCTCAAATATTCCAGCGCCAGCACCATTGAAGAGTTATCGCATCCGCCGAAAACACTCATGGGAGACTGAGTGTTGGAAATATATTCATCGGTATCCAGAACGATATAACGGTCTTTGGAAACACCTTTTTCCGCCATAATTTTGTCGGTTTCCGTCTTCTCACCCGCGAACACACAAAACACATCGCTATGTTCTTTCATATAATCGGCAGATCCGTAAAGAAGAGGCAAAGCACCGTTGTCGCCGCCCAGTGTATCTATAACTATTTTTTTCATAACAATATATCCTTATAAGGTATTACGGGAATGAGCCAATCTCATTCCCGTTTTGTTAATATTATTCGATTGCAAGAATGAAGCTGTATACTTCCTGACCACCACGAACATAGCCGCATTCGATAAGGGGATAGTTCGTTTCAAGCATGGTCTTAAGCTGAACAAGCTCGGAATGTGTTACGTCCGCACCGTAAAAGACGGTGATGACCTGCTTATCGTCGATATCCTCGAGATTTTCCAAAATACCGGAAACCGCAGACAGCTTATTTTGACAGGCACAAAGGATGTTATCGTCATCCAATCCGATATAATCGCCTCTTTTAATATCAATACCAGAAATTTTCGTATCTCTTGTAGCGACGGTTACGTATCCGGTTGTTACGTACTTCATACTGTCAAGCATACTTTGGGACACTTCATCAACGGTTTCAAGAGAAAGATCCATCATAGAAAGTGCGGAATAACCTTCCGCAACAGAACGGGAAGGAATTACGGTTACCAAAGCGCCGTTATACATTTCAGCCGCTTGCTTTGCGGTTAAAAACACGTTGGAATTGTTGGGTAAAACTATAATGTTTTCTGCGTTAAGCGTTTTGAACGCCTTTATAAAATCATCTGCAGAGGGGTTTTGTGTCTGTCCCCCGTCAACGATAGCGGAAACGCCTATTTCGCTGAAATAAGATTTAAGTCCGTCTCCCGAAACCGCCGCAACTACTGCATATTTTACTTTTTCTGCCGTATCGTTTTGGGTTTCGTTATGCTGAACGGACATATTTTCTATCTTTACGTTAAGAAATTCGCCGTATTCAAGTCCCAATTCCAAAACCTTGTTGGGCTCAAAGGTATGTATATGCACCTTGACGATCTCCCCGTCGCACACGGAGACGATAGATTCGCCAAGAACTTCCAGCTTTGAAATAAAGTTGTTGTGATCAAAGTTTTTTACATCTGTCTTTGAATTAAGAAGCAGTAATATAAATTCTGTACAGTATCCGTATTCAAAAACGGAATCCGAATCAAAGGAATTGCTTGAAGCCGAATTGAATACCATTTCCGAAACGCTTACGGTATCTATAAATTCGCCCTTGAGTGCAGACAGCATTCCCTCAAACACGCACAAAACACCTGCTCCGCCGCTATCAACCACACCCGCTTCCTTAAGCACGGGCAAAAGGTTGGGGGTGTTCTCAAGCGAACGGCGCGTCTCTGCACAAAGCGCTTCAAAACATTTCTCAAAGGACGAATACTTTTCACAATCGGTCAGCACACGCTTGCCTCCGTCCTTTAAAACGGAAAGCATTGTTCCCTCCACGGGATTTAACACGGATTTATAAGCGTATTTTACACCAGAAGAAAAAGCAAGGGCGAAATCGGGAATATCAAGTTCTGTCTTGTTTTCACAACCGATGGCAAATCCCCGTATAAACTGAGAGAAGATAACTCCGGAATTTCCTCTTGCCGACATTAGGGTGTTTTTGGAAAATCCTGCCATATATTCCGAAACGTTTTCGCTTACTTGTGCGGAAAATCCGCCCTCGAAGGTCTTTGCCATATTCGAACCCGTATCTCCGTCGGGAACGGGAAAAACGTTCAGGTTATTTATTGTATCTGAATTTAATTTTAAGTTTTTAAAGCCGTTTTCCAACAGAAGTCTTAAATCGCTTCCGTTCAGGCGGTTTGTCTGCATTATTGTTTATTCTTTCCCTTCGATAGTTACGGGCTTGCCGTAAACGTATGTAATAAGAGTGCCGGGGCCTACCGATGCGCCTACTACGGGGCCTATGTTGGTAATATACACTTGCTTGAATTTACAAAGCGCAAAAACCTCGTCACGAAGCTTTTCGGCTTCCGCCAAAGCGTCGCCGTGTGAAATGCACAGAATACTGTTTTCGGCATCTTCAGCCGCCGCCACAGTGTCTTTTGCCATTTCTTTGCGGGCGTTGGCGGCTCCCTTTACCTTTCGGTAGGCATAATTATGTCCCTTAACATCGGATATAATAAGGGGCTTTACGCCGAAAATATTGCCGAGAAAGGCACTTGCGGCAGTTACTCTGCCTGCTCTGCGCAAATACTCAAGACTGTCCACAGTACCGCACTGGTTCACTTTAAGTTTGTTTTCTTCCAGCCAGCAAACTGTTTCTTCTATACTCTTGCCCTCGTTGCGCATAAGCGCCGCTTTAACCAAAAGCATACCCTGTCCCAAAGAGCTGATAAGCGAATCCACACAGCATATCTTTGCTTGGGGGTATTTCCCCAAAAGCTCGGCTGCAACCACTTTTGCAAGATTTACAGAACCGGAAAGACCGGACGAGCAGGAAACGTAGAGTATATCCTTACCTTGCTCCAACCAATAAGTAAAAACGGTCATAAATTCTTCGCGGGGGACCTGAGTAGTTCTTATATTCACTCCGTTGCGCATAAGATCATAAAATTCCTTGGGTGAATATTCATCCCAATCCAAAGAAGCGGCGTGCTCTTCGCCGTTTGCAACGAAATTCATTTTTAAATATTCAATATTGTATTTACTGCGAATCTCCGCAGTGAGATCGCAGGTGGAATCTCCGATAACTATATAATCTCTCATAACACACCGATAAACAAGTTACTATTTACCCGAAATTCTTTGCATTATTTCCTTTTCTTCGATAAGTCCATCGGAAATAGGTTTTCCGAGATAGAATGCGGCACACAGACCGGGACCGATAGAAGGACCGCACGCCATACCCACGTGAGTGATAATAACTTCCTTGGGAGCTATTTCGGTACGTATCATATCAGCCAGCATTTCCGCTGCCGCAAGACGGTTGGAATGGGCAACGAAAACTATATTGTTTTCCGGTTCTACGATAGTTTCTTTCATATACTTGACAGTAGCTTCAAGGGCTGAGCGCTTGCCTTTAAACTTAACGATAACCTCCGCAAGACCTTTGGAATTGAAATCTGCCATAGGGTTAACGCCTACAAGAGTTCCAAACAGCGCCTTAAAGTTGGAAATTCTGCCTGTTTTCACAAGGAAGAACAGATCGTCCATAGGACCCATCTGATGAATAGAACCACGGATATTATTGATATAATCTGCTGTTTCTTCTATCGTTGCTCCCTCGTTACGCTTTCGTGCCGCCAACACGGTGAGAAGCGCCATAGAGGTTGAATAACGAAGAGAATCCACACATATTATCTTTCTGCCGGGATATTTGTTCATAAGATCCTCGGCAATGCGCATACAAAGACTGTAGGTTCCCGAAAGTGCGGAAGAAAGGGATATGCTTAATATATCCTTTCCCTGCTTAAGATACTTTTCGTATATCTCGTATCCCTCCTGCTCCGTAAAGGTGGAGGTCTTGTACAAAACGTTTCTACCGCTCATGGATTTGTAAAATTCTTCAGGTGAGATCACACCCCAATCCAGATCTGCGTTTTCCGTACGTCCATCGGGGAAATACACCGTGCCGTGAAGATAATCGGGAATATCGAAGCGTTCTCTCAGTTCTGCGGTAAGATCGCACGAGCTATCGGGAATAATAACGAATTCGTTCATTGCAGCTTTGCCTTTCTGAAAAAACATATTATCGGCACGATTATACCACAGTATTATTGTTTTTTCAACAAAAAAACATTTTTTTATAAAAATTTATATTGGAAAATAGCAAATAGTATGGTATAATTGTAAAGCATCATATTTGGTAACACAAATATAATACACACACGGAGGGAAAATCATTGATTTATTTGTACATAGCCTTGGGGGTAATTGCATTAAGCGCTGTTATCGGCGTTGCGGTAATGCTTAAAATTACCGTTCCCATTTCAAGAAAAGTATATATGGACACGCTGGTCCGTAATTCGCCAGACAAATGGAAGAGAGAATGCTCCTGTCCCGAAAACGAGGAACAGCTTACCATGTGGAACACCGGCTGTGCCTGGGCGGAAGAAAACAAAGACCGTATGCGGGAGGTAACGATTACCAACGACGGCTTGAAGCTGGTTGGCGAACTGTATGATTTCGGTTCCGATAAATGCGTTATCATTCTTCCCGGCAGATGTGAAAGCCTTATGTATTCTTATTATTACGCCCGTCCTTACGGTGAAATGGGAATAAACGTATTTCTTCCCGACCCGAGAAGCCACGGAAACAGCGAAGGCATTTACAGCACGCTGGGTGTATGCGAGGGCAAGGATGCAAACGCGTGGGCGAGATATCTTAACGAAAAAGAAGGAATTAACCAAATATATCTTCACGGTGTTTGCGTAGGAGCAAGCACAGCAATATTTGCCGCTGTTGACGAAGATATGCCCGAATGTATAAAGGGCATGGTTAACGAAGGCTGTTACGTTAATTTTTATGAAACCTTTAAAAACCATATGATAGCAGACGGACATCCTGTGTTCCCCGTTTGCGGTATGGTAATGCGTCAGGTTAAAAAACATACCGGCGTAGATATTATGAAAAAGTGTCCCCTTAATTATGTTGGCAAGGTAAAGATTCCCGTTTTGTTTATTTTCGGCGAAAAGGATATTTACACCGTACCCGAAAAAAGCAAGATACTTTTTGCCGCCTGCGGAAGCAAGGACAAAAAATTGGTATGGTTCCCCAAGGGAGGCCACAGCCATCTGCGTATAAACAACACCGAAGATTATGATAACGCGGTAAAAGAATTCATTCAGTCTCACTAAACAAAAAACATCCGATAATTGCAGAAATTATCGGATGTTTATTTTTATTTGGATTTTCGAAAAAACGGATGCTCTTTACCAAAGGCGCAGTCGTAAACGAAATGCTCGCAGTTGTTTTCAAGGATATTGTATCCCGTTTCACCCAACCTGCTTTTTGCGCGGGAAACGGTTTTTTCGGGAGAAAGGCGTTTTTTCTTTTCCTGCTTTTCGCAAACTCCCGTTTCGCACAGATTTCCGCAGGAAAAGGTAAACACGTCTGTTACCAAAACGGAAATTTCTTCGGGTTTCACGCCGGTATTATCGGGATACCCAAACTGAATAACCGTATCGTCATCAACGTATATACCGTAATGATAATAAAACGAAACCTTGACACGGATAATATCTCCGTATGAAGGCCGGACGGTTTTCCAGATCATTTTTGCTTTTCTTCCACCTTGCGCACAAGGTCTCCTACGGTAACAAGATCGGGAAGATCGGCATTGGTAAGCTTTACACCGAACTCCTGCTCTATTCCCATTGCCATATACAGCATTCCGATGGAATTCATTCCAACGTCATCGGAAAGGACAGAGGATTCGGTTACGGAAGCGGAATCTATCTCCCCTTCAAAAACGTTATCCAAAACTTTTTTAAGACGTTCTAAAGTGTTCATTTTACTCTCCTTGGGTAATCTTTTCGTATACGGCGCGGCATTCGTTGATTTTTTCCAAAAGCTGTTCGGAAATATTGTTTATATCCGAAACGGAGGGGAACTTCTTTTTGCAGTATTCGTTTGCGTAAAAAGGATTTCCTATGACATATACACGCTTTTTGCTCTTTTTAAGGGGCGGTCTGGAATACACGGGGATTATGGGTGCTCCGCTTTGAAGGGCGATAAGCACGGCACCGGATTTTATATCGGAAACGCCATCCTCTTTTTCTATTCTGCCTTGAGGAAAAATAGCAAGAGTATGCCCGTCTTTTATAACAGAAACCGATTTTCGAACAGCATCAATATCCGATATTCCGCGGTCTATTTTAATGCAGCCAATAAGCTTTAAGAAAAATGCGCGGACCGGCTTTGACATTACCTCTTCCGAAGCAAGAAAGAATACTCTTCTGTACCAAAAGCTGCTGCCGAGCATAACCGCATCGGAAAATCCCGTGTGGTTTGCGGCGATAAGCGCTCCGCCTTTAAAACCCCGTTTATATTTTTTGCCGTCAAGTCCCACGGAACGGACTTTAAAAAGCCGAAACAAAAAATAGTGGGCTCTTCCGTAGTCCATAGGCAAAAATCTAGGATTGAATAACGAAAATATTTTATTTTTTGCCATTTTCTTTTTCCACACGCTTTTTCAGTTCCTCGCCCAGAGCAAAGGTCTTATCCTCAAGTATTTTGGTAAGACGCATTATTTCTTCGGGAGAGGGATTTTCGTCCACGCAATAATCACGCAGATATATTTTTTCGCCGATCATTACACGGGTACGTTTTTTCAAAGAGTATGCCCCGTCCGTATACATGGGAACGATAGGCGCATCGGTACGCAGAGCTATAAAAACCACACTGGGCTTAAAGGGCCAGGGCTTACCGTCCACGGGGAGGCGACTTTCAGGGAAAATGCCCACAGTACCGCCGTTATCAAGAACCTTGAGCGATTCCGCAACGAAGGAAAAATCTCTTGTATCACGGTTAACGAAGATACCTCCGATGGAAAAGAGGAATTTTGCAAACATTTTGCCCTTGTTGAACATAACCTCTGCGATGAGGAAACGCAAGGTGCGGAAAGGATACATATTCATATACAGCACAAAATCCATTAAGGATTTGTGATTGGACATCAAAATGCAAGGCTTGGGAAGCTTTTTCCCTTGGGATTCTTTATTGATATAATAAACCTTGGGACGGAGAAAAATTCTTGTGGGAATAAAGCCCGTAAGCTGAACAAAAGCGCGTACAAATTGGTTTGGTTTACCTTGGCGCATAATTTAAATCTGCCTTTCAATGTATTCGCAGAAATCGCGTAAAGTATAAAAATAGTTGTTTGAATCGGAATAATCTATGGGAAATTCCTTAGAAAGTTCTGTAAGCAAAGTAAAATACTGCAAAGAGGATGCTCCCAGCTCGTGCATTACGTGGGTATCCGGTCCTATATCCTCTTTTTCCACACCGAGTATAGGTGCGGCAATGGTACGAACCTTATCCGCCAGCGGAGAATTCACGTCGAATTCCGCTGCTTCCGTAAACTTGACTTCATTAAAGGGGATAAGCTTAACTCTTCCGTCAGCAAGAGCGTTTTTAAGATACTGTCTGCCAACCTTTATGGCGGTTTCGGACGCAATGGGATCGTAGGTTATATAAAAATCTCTTATCTGCATAGGCAGAGGAAGGGTCTGATTGGTTTTGTAAATATTGGCGATCATACCCGAAAGCTTAGCTCCGTTTAAATAAGGGTTGATGCGAACGATCATAGTAAGTTTTTCATCTGTTCCCTCACCCATACCGATTACGGAATACATCATTGCTTCGGGAATATCAAAGGCTTGCTCTATGGTATCGGGATTTATATTTTCACCGTTTTCGCCTATAACGGAATCGCCTTTTCTTCCGCGGATATAGTAAAATCCGTCGACACAATCAACGATATCACCGGTATTATACCAACCCTCGTTGATCTTTTCCACACCGTTTATAAGCATACGCTTGCAGGTGGAATTACCTTTAACAAGCAGTACACCGTCTTCGTCTATCTTGTATTCGATGGAGGCAAAGGGCTTGCCCACGCTGTTTTTCATAAGCTCCGAAGGCTTGTTTCTGAGCTCTGTCGAGGTTATGCCCACTTCGCTCATACCGTAGCCGTTATGCAAGGGATAACCGATTGCGGAAAACAATTGAAGCGTAGATTCTTTTATGTAGCTTCCGCCGGAAATACAGTAACGTACCGTGGGACCGAAGAGCTTATCCGTAACCTCGGTCATAAGCTTGCGGGAAAGCCAGTTACCCAAAGCGGGGCTTAAGTTTTGAACCTTAAGGCAAAGTGCAGTACCTTTTTCAAAGCGCTGTCTTGTCTTTTCGTCTTTATTGTTTATTTCACGCATTACCTGCTTTTCAATAGTATGCCAGAGAAGCGGTACGGCAAAAACGTGGGTAACTTCGTGGGCACGGCAGGTCTTCATAAGAGTTTCGCCGGACATATCCTTGGGAAATACCATGGTGTTCCAGTAAAAAGCGTGCCAGAAATACACGGCAATAAGACCGAAAACGTGGTAGAAGGGCAAAAAGCATATCTGCTTTAATCTGCCGTTTACATGTACGGCAATAGCCATATTTTCTTTAAACATGGGCCCGGCGTTAAGCACCTGCTCGCTTATCTCGTTACCCGTATAGAAGCATACGACCTGCTTGAGAGTGGTAGCGGAGGTAGACAAAGCGATCTCATCCTCAAAGCAATCCTCAAAAGAGTTTCCTTCGGGAAGGGCGGTAATATCTATAAATTCACCGGGGAGAGCCGTTTCTTTTTTTCCGATTATGTATTTTATTCCGAGCGTTTCTATAAGTCCTTTGGACATATTGAGAGGATGACGGCGGTTAACCAGATAAGGCTTGTTTCCGCTGCGGAGAATAGCCCAGAAGGCAACGATCCATTCAAGACAGTTATCCATATCCAAAGCCACGTAACCGCGAGTGGCGCCTATACGTGCGTAAAGCGATTCGGAGGCGCGTTCTATCATATCCTTTACTTCACCGTAGGAATGCTCACGGATACGGAATCCATCGCTTGTCTCGGCGGCGATAGCGGCAGGATTGCCAAACATTATCTCGTATACCGATTTAAAAGTTTTATCTGAATTATTAAGAGCGTTAATGTTTGTTTTTACAAGTTTAAGATAATCTCTCAAATATTTTTTCATTTCATAACTCTCCAAAAGACAATATAACTAATTTATTTTATACAAAACATTCACTGTTGTCAATAGATATTCAAATGTAAAATTTTTTAAACATATTGATTTTGTAACATCCGTGTGGTAATATAAAGTACAGCAATACCAAAATCAAAAACACAGGAGTACATCTTATGAAAAAAATTCTTGCCGTACTGCTTGTAGCAGTACTTGCGCTTTCTTTCGCTGCTTGCGGTGATGACGAAGTTTCCAAACCCGCCAACTCTGCACCCGATAACAGCGAAACCGTTAACAATGAATCCGTTAACAACGAATCCGATTCGGCAGAATCCCAGCCCGTTGAAGACAGCGACGATACTTCAGTTCCCGAAGAATCCAAACCCGAAGAGTCCGAACCCGATGAAAATTCCGGCGATGACACCTCCGAACCCGTGGACACCGTTACTATTCCCAATTTTGTTTCCAATTTTGTAACATGGGCAAAGCTTGGCGTTGGTCTCCGCGCTACCGATAGCACCTCCATTCAGCTTACCGGCGTTAACAAGGAAGCAGAATACGGCGACGTTGTTATTTACACCTACGATTACGCACAGGATAAGGTAACCGTAAAGGACGGCAACTATGCCGATTACGCTTTCCTCGTCGCAGAATACGATGCATCCCTTTTCGGCGTTAAGAAGACCACCGTACATACCGTTGGTTCCGTTTCCGATAACGCTTCTCTTACCATTCCCGACGTAGGCTTTATTATTGCCGCACACAAGGATCAGACCGTTATGGTTTCCAGACTCAGCGAATGTCCCGACAACGTAACTCTCTTTGCAGCAGGCGTGCAGGTTTGCGACGTTAACTATTCCATTACAAAGGTTAATTCCGCAATTACCGTTGACGGTAAGATAGAAAACGCTTGGACTGCCCACAAGATCGATACTATCAATGAATCCAACAACAGGTGGGCATACTGGAGCTTTGTGGAAAACGAATACTATTCCACCGCAGAGTACTACGTAACCTATGACAACGACAATCTTTCCCTCGCAGTAGTAGCTGATTCTCCTTATCACCACTGCCCTATCTCCCCCAGCGAACCCAACGGAATGTATGCTTATGAGTGTATACAGGTAAAGATCACTACCGTAAGCCCCAAATCTGATTACATTATGGAAAATTATGACCACGTTATTAATAACAAGGCCAACACCGAAGGTTATGTTCGCGCTTACGGATTTGCCGTTAACAATGACGGCGAAACCTGCTACTACGAAAACAGCGGCGTAAGCAAGACCTTCCAGGGCACCGCAGTATGCACCAGAGATGACGTTGCTCAGCTTACCGTATATGAAGTATCCATCCCCTGGTCTTCTCTCGGTCTCAACGCAGGCGAAATTGATAAGTTCGGTCTTACCTTCTCTATCAACTCCACCAATGAAGAAGACGAAAAGAACGGCACCTGGAGAAACCTCGTACTGTTTGACGGCGGCGGAGTTATCAACCGTAACGACTGGGCAAAGATCCCCGAAGTTACCGTAGTTCACTAATTAAACGCTTTTACATAAAATCACCCCGCAAAACTGCGGGGTGATTTTGTTGTTGGGGTAATTTTGTTTGAATATTACTTTACGTCAGATTCGTTGAATACATCTCCGCATTCGGGGCAGAACTTGGGAGGCTTTGCGGGATCTTCCGGCTCCCAGCCACATTTATCGCACTTGTAAAGCAATGCGCCCGCAGGCTTTTTGCTTCCGCACTCGGAACAGAATTTACCCTTGTTCAAAGCACCGCAGGAGCATTTCCAACCATCAGTATCAGGCTTTTTGCTGCCGCATTCCGTGCAGAATTTGCCGGTTGCCAAGTTGCCGCAAGAGCAGTTCCATCCATTTACCGCAGGCTGCTCCTTAGGCGCATTTCCCATAGCGTAAAGGTTTGTGGGATTAACGGCAGAGCCATTGTTCATTGCCATTCCCATACCCATAAATCCCGTCATTGCACCGGCGGAATTGTTTGCCGCCGCTTCCATAGCGGATGCCTGAGCGCTTACCAGCGTTGCGGCAGCCATTGTGGGATCTCTGAGTATAGCGGCACGCTGTGCATCGGTAATAAGCTTTGCCTGCTCTTCGGGAAGATCAATAGGATTAAGAGCTATGCTTTTTACTTCTATTCCCCTGCCCTCTTTCCATTCTGCGGAAAGCTGGTTGCGAAGCTCGTCTTCGATCTCGTTGGTGTGGGCGGTTATAGCGGAAGGACGGATGCCGAGGGCTGAAAGTTTGCCGATGGAAGGCGTGAGCGCAGACACGAATTCACGGCGCATCTGGGAATCCAATTCGTCCTTGGTATATTCATCCGCAACGTTGCCGGCTATTTTCGAATAGAATACTATAGGGTCGCATATTACGTAAGAATATGTGCCCGAGCATCTTATGGAAACGTCGATATCCAGACCGATATTTACATCTGCCACTCTGAAAGGAATGGGATTGACAGTACCGAATCTGTTGCCCAAAATTTCCTTGGTATTGAAATAATAAACACGCTGATCCTTGCCGGTATCTCCGCCGTAGGTAAAGCGTTTTCCCAAGATCTTGAAGGTGTTTACAAGACTTTCACCGAACTTGCCGCTGAATATGCTGGGTTCGGTAGAAGTATCGTAGGTATATTCACCGGGTTCGGCGCAAATTTCCACTACCTTGCCCTGCTCAACTATTATCATACACTGTCCGTCGGCAACGGCAATGCCGGAGCCGTTGGAAATTATATTATCACTCGCTTTTGTGTTGGAAGATCTTTTTCCCACACGCTTTGTACCCTTGCGCAACAGCACGTCGTTTCCCAAGGAATCGGAGTAGAAAAACTCTTTCCACTGGTCTGCCAGAACTCCGCCCAGAGCGCCTGTTCCCGCCTTGATAAGTCCCATATTTACAGTCTCCTTTCACGAAAGAAAAATAGTATTTTTGTTTAAATTTGACATACATTTTTCCGTTTTTTTAAATTATAACACATTTTTTCGCAAATTGCACCGCTTAACACGGAAAAATTTTATTTTTTTAAGGGAAATATGCACTAATTTTTTGTTTTTAGGTCTGTTTTTTTGTCATAATGAAAAAAACGATATATTATTGAAATTTATTATTTACAAATTTTGATTTTATGATATAATTTAGGTAGCTATGCAATGATGAATTTTATTTTTAAGGAGAGTATCTTATGAACAAAATCACAATCGTCGGAACCGGCAGCGTAGGCTCTACTATCGCTTACACACTTACGGTATCCGGACTTGCTTCCGAAATCGTTATGATCGACATCAACGGAGAAAAAGCAATGGGCGAAGCTCTGGATATTCGCCAAGGAACTCCTTTCTGCAGTTCTTGCTCCCTTTACGCAGGCAGCTATGCTGACGCAGTAAACTCCAATATCGTAATTATTACTTCCGGCGTTGGCAGAAAGCCCGGTCAGTCAAGACTTGACCTTGCTCAGATCAACGTAAATATTACCAAGAGCATTATTCCCGAAATCACAAAGTACGCTCCTGATGCAACTTACATCATCGTGAGCAACCCTGTTGATATACTTACCTACACCTTCTGCAAGTATTCCGGACTTCCCCAGGAACGCATTATCGGTTCCGGTACCATTCTTGATACCGCACGTCTCCGTTCCAGACTTTCCGAGTACTACTCCATCAACCAGCAGAACGTACACGCATACGTACTGGGCGAGCACGGTGATTCCTGCTTCATTCCCTGGTCTCTTGCAAACATCTCTAACGTTCCCATTCAGGATTACGGCAAGTCCGTTAAGCTTAAGGACTTCCAGTTCCCCGAACTCAACTATGAAGAAGTTGAAGAATACGTTAAGAAATCCGGTGCACGTATCATAAGCCGTAAGGGCGCAACCTTCTATGCGGTTTCCATTTCCGTATGCCACATAGTTAAGTGCCTGCTCAGCGGTATGGATACCACCCTTACCGTTTCCACCATGCTTGACGGCGAATACGGCATCAGCGACGTATGCTTGAGCCTTCTCAACGTTGTAGGCAAAAAGGGAGCTCACAACAAGGTTATCATTCCTCTTAACGATACCGAGCTTAAAGCACTCCACAACAGTGCGGATACCCTCAAAGGAATCATCCGCAGCATAAATCTGTAATAAAAGGATGAACATTATGGAATACCGTATTGAACATGACTCTATGGGCGAGGTAAAGGTACCCGCCGATAAACTTTGGGGCGCACAGACCGAAAGAAGCCACGAAAACTTCGAGATCGGTGTGAACATAGAAACTATGCCCCGCGAAATCACACACGCATTCGGAATACTCAAAAAGGCTGCGGCTATGACAAACGCCGCTCTCAGACCCGAGAAGATGACCGAAGAAAAGCTTAATGCAATCTCTCTTGCTTGCGACGAGGTTATAAGCGGTTCTTTGAACGATCATTTCCCTCTCGTTGTTTGGCAGACCGGTTCCGGCACACAGTCCAATATGAACGTTAACGAAGTTGTTGCCAACCGCGGTAACATTATCGCCGGCAAAAAGCTTCTTCACCCCAATGACGATATCAATATGAGCCAGTCCTCCAACGATACCTTCCCCACCGCAATGCACATTGCTGCGGTTTCGGTTATCGAGGACAAGCTTATTCCCGCAGCGGAAACACTTATCGCCACCTTTGTACGTCTTGAAAAAGAAAATGAAGGCATCGTTAAGAGCGGACGTACCCACCTTCAGGATGCAACTCCCATTACCTTCAGCCAAGAGATAAGCGGTTGGAGAAGCAGCCTTGAGCGTGACGTGGAAATGCTTAAGCTTGCTGTTAAGCCCCTTTACGAATTGGCATTGGGCGGAACTGCAGTAGGTACCGGACTCAACGCTCCCAAGGGCTTTTCCGAACTGGTTGCAGAAAACGTTGGCAAGCTTACCGGCAAGCCTTTCGTTACCGCAGCAAACAAGTTCCACGCTCTTACCTCCAAGGATGAATTGGTATTCGCTCACGGCGCTATCAAGGCTCTCGCTTGCGATATGATGAAGATCGCTAACGATATCCGTTGGTTGGCAAGCGGTCCCAGAGACGGTTTGGGTGAAATCTTTATTCCCGAAAACGAACCCGGCTCCTCTATAATGCCCGGTAAGGTTAACCCCACCCAGTGCGAAGCTGTTACCATGGTAGCAGTTCAGGTAATGGGTAATGATGTTGCAGTTGGTATGGCAGCTTCTCAGGGCAACTTTGAGCTTAACGTATTTATGCCCGTTTGCATTTACAACTTCCTTCAGTCCGGCAGATTGTTGGCAGAGGCTATCCTTTCCTTCAACAAGAACTGCGCTGTTGGAATTAAGGCAAACAAGGAAAAGATGCACCACAATCTTCACAACTCTCTTATGCTGGTTACCGCACTTAATCCCTATATCGGTTACGAAAATGCGGCAAAGACTGCAAAGAAGGCGTTTAAAGACAATATCACTCTCAAAGAAGCCTGCGTAGAGCTGGGCTTCCTTACCCCTGAAAAATTTGACGAGGTATTCCACCCCGAAAAAATGGTTTAACGGAGGTTTGCTGATGAAAGTAAGTTACTTCCCCGGCTGTACCTTGAAGAACAAGGCAAAGCAGCTCGATATATATGCCCGCAAATGCGCAGAAGTGTTGGGAATCACACTTGAGGAGATAGAAGCATGGCAGTGCTGCGGCGGTGTGTTCACCACATCTCGTGACGAAGTTGCCACAAAGCTTTCCTCTGTACGCGCATTGCAGGAAGCGAAAGAAAAAGAGCAGGTTCTGGTATCCGTTTGCTCCGCTTGCCACAACGTG
Organism: Clostridia bacterium; assembly: GCA_017381715.1. Taxonomy (GTDB): domain Bacteria; phylum Bacillota; class Clostridia; order Oscillospirales; family CAG-382; genus SFLA01. The sequence continues at coordinate 19,159 of JAFOBR010000040.1, read as the reverse complement.
ATCAAGCAGACAAACCACGCAATGCAGAATGATACTGAATTTGCAGACAGAGTTAACCGCTACAACGGCGTTGAGTACGATGGAAGCACAAAGGTATATCATTACCTTGAAATGCTCCGCGATCTCGTTGGCATGGAAAAGATAAAGGAAAAGGTTGTTAACCCCTTAAAGGGCGAAAAGATTGCCGCATATTACGGCTGTCTGTTGCTCCGTCCCAATTCCGTTATGCAGATGGATGACCCTGAAAACCCCACTATTATTGAAGATATTATAAAAGCTATGGGCGGCGAGCCCGTTATATATCCCTACCGCAACGAATGCTGCGGCGGATACGTGACTATGGATGACCCCAAGTTTGCGCAGAAGAAGAGCGAAAACGTTGTTGTGAGCGCTAAGAACAACGGCGCTTCCAGAATTATCACCGCTTGCCCCTTGTGCAAATATAATCTTGACAAGCAGGCGTCCGATATTCCCGTAGTATATCTTACCGAGCTTCTTGCAGAGGCTTTGGGTGTAAAGGAGGATGGGGATGAACAATAAGCTCAAAAACACCCGCGATGAGATCGTTCGCATAAGCGGTGTTAACCCTAAAAAATGTATGAAGTGCGGTAAGTGCACAGCAACTTGCCCCGCTTTTGATGAGATGGAATACCATCCTCATCAGTTCGTAGCTATGGTTGAGAACGGCGATATCCAGCCTTTGCTGGAATCCGAGTCCCTTTACCGCTGTCTTTCCTGCTTTGCCTGCGTTGACAGATGCCCCAGAGGCGTTGAACCCGCAAAGCTTGTTGAGGCAGTAAGACTTACCGTTATACGCCAAAAAGGCGGCAACCATTTAAAGACAGACGATATTCCCGCCCTTTTGGATGAGAATATCCCTCAGCAGGCGTTGGTAAGCGCCCTGAGAAAATACGCCAAGTAAAGGAGGAGAACAATTACTATGCAAAGAATCGGTGTTTTTGTATGCTGGTGCGGAAGTAACATTGCCGGAACGGTTGACGTGCAGGCGGTTTCCGAAGCGCTGAAGAACGAACCCGGCGTTGTTTTCTCCGCCAATTATCAATACATGTGTTCTCAGGCAGGTCAGAATATGATCATCGATGCCGTTAAGGAACACAATCTTACCGGTATCGTAGTTTGCTCCTGCTCTCCCAGAATGCACGAAGCTACCTTCCGTAAAACCGCAGCTACCGCAGGTCTTAACCCCTATATGGTAGAGATCGCAAATATCCGTGAGCAGTGCTCTTGGGTACATAAGGATATGCTGACCGGTACGGAAAAGGCTATCATTCTCGGTAAAGCAGCAGTCGCAAAGGTTAATCTTAATACCCCTCTCGTTGCCGGCGAAACTCCCGTTACAAAGCGTGCTCTGGTTATAGGCGGCGGTATTGCCGGTATCCAGACCGCACTTGATATTGCCGAAGCAGGCTTCCCCGTAGATATCGTGGAAACCAAACCCACTATCGGCGGTAAAATGGCTCAGCTTGATAAAACCTTCCCCACTCTTGACTGTGCGGCTTGTATTCTTACCCCCAAGATGGTTGACGTTGCACAGAACGAGAATATCCGTATCTTCTCTTACAGCGAAGTAACCGAGGTTAAGGGCTTTGTAGGTAACTTTGACGTTACCGTTAAGAAAAAGGCGAGATACGTAAACGAAGATATCTGTACCGGATGCGGCGCTTGCGTTGAAAAGTGCCCCATGAAGAAGGTTCCCAACGAATTCAATCTGGGTATGGACAACAGATCCGCTATTTACATTCCCTTTGCTCAGGCAGTACCCAAGGTTGCTACCATCGATCCCAACCACTGCAATATGCTTAAAAACGGCAGATGCGGTGTTTGCTCGAAGGTATGTGCCGCAGGTGCTATCGACTACAAGCAGCAGGACGAATATATTCAGGAAAAATACGGCGCTATCGTTGTGGCAACCGGATTTAATCCCATCAGTATGGATAAATTCGACGAATACGCTTACAACCAGTCCAAGGACGTTATTACCTCCCTTGAATTTGAGCGTCTTACCAACGCAGCAGGTCCTACCGCAGGCAAGCTGCTCCGTCCTTCTGACCTTAAGCATCCCCACACCATCGTTTTCGTACAGTGTGTAGGCTCCCGTTGCGCATCCTGCGCCGAAAAAGGCAAGGAATACTGTTCCAAGATTTGCTGTATGTATACTGCAAAGCACGCTATGCTTACCCGTGATAAGTATCCCGATACCGAAGTTTACGTTTTCTACATTGACGTAAGAACTCCCGGTAAGAGCTTTGACGAATTCTACCGCCGCGCTGTTGAAGAATACGGCGTACATTATATTAAAGGTATGGTAGGCAAGGTATTCCCCGAAGGTGATAAGCTTAAAGTTCAGGCTTCCGACCTGCTCAACAACAAACAGCTTCATATAGATGCAGACCTTGTAGTACTTGCCGCAGCTATTGAGCCCGATAAATCCGCACGTCCTCTTGCTACAATGCTTACCGCAAGTATGGACACCAACGATTTCTTTACCGAAGCACATCCCAAGCTCCGTCCCGTAGAAAGCCCCACCGCAGGTGTATTCCTTTCCGGTACCTGCCAGGGTCCCAAGGATATTCCCGAAACGGTTTCTCAGGCAAGTGCCGCAGCCGCAAAGGTAGTATCCCTGCTGGTTAAGGATAAGCTTAAGGGCAACCCCTGCGTTGCAAGCTCCGATGAACTTATGTGTAACGGCTGTTCTTCCTGTGAAAGAGTATGTCCTTACGGCGCTATCACTTACGAGGACAAGGAATTCCGTATGCCCAACAGAACTGTGGCTATACGCAGAGTTGCAAAGGTCAACCCCGCTGTATGTCAGGGATGCGGATGCTGTACCGTTGTTTGTCCTTCCGGCGCTATGGATCTGCGCGGATTTGCTAACAGACAAATTATTGCGGAGGTGGATGCAATATGCAAGTAAATGAACGCAAGCCTCTTATCGTGGCATTTTGCTGTAACTGGTGTTCCTATGCAGGCGCAGACCTTGCAGGTAACAACCGTTTAAGCTATCCTGCCGACGTTAAAATTATAAAAGTACCCTGCTCCTGCAGAGTAAATCCTATGTTTATACTCCGTGCATTCCAGAGAGGCGCAGACGGCGTTATCCTTTGCGGATGCCACCCCGGCGACTGCCACTACACTTCAGGTAACTATTATACCCGCAGAAGAATGGCATTGCTGTTCTCTATGCTTGACTATCTGGGCATAGAAAAAGAACGTACCCGTGTTGAATGGGTTTCCGCGGCAGAAGGCGCAAAATTTGCCGCTACTATGAATGATTTTGCTCAGACCGTTGCGGCTTTGGGCGAAAACAAGAGATTGGAGGATCTGCGATGCAAAAAATAACACGTGACCTTTTGGTCGAAAAAGCAGTTTCTCTTCTTGAAAACGGCACCGTAGATATGGTTCTGGGCTGGAAGAAGGGCGAATTCGATTACGATATTACCCCTGCTGTTTTTGCAGACGCAGACAGCCTTAAGGATTTCGTATTTGACGATTTTTGCGGAGCTAATTTCTCCAAATACCTTATTTCAAATACAAAGAAGACCGCAAGCAAGGTGCTTGTATTCCTCAAGCCCTGCGATACTTACAGCTTTAACCAGCTTCTTACCGAGCACCGCTTTGACAGAGAAAAGGTTTATGCTGTGGGCATTCCCTGCGACGGAATGGTTGATATCCACAAGATAAGAGCGATTTCCGGCGAAGGTATTGCAAAGATCGAATGCGGCGAAAAGATTACCGTTTCCACCATTTACGATGAAACCGTGAATATTGAAAAAGCAGACGTTCTTGCAGAGCGTTGTGTAACCTGCAAGAGCAAAAAGCACGTAGCATACGATGAACTTTTGGGCGAAGACGGCGAAGTGCTTGAATCCGCACGTTTTGACGAAGTTGAAAAGCTTGAAAATATGACCGCGGACGAAAGATTTGAATTCTGGCAAGGCGAGCTTTCCCGTTGCATCCGCTGCAACGCTTGCCGTGACGTTTGCCCTGCATGCACCTGCGAAAAGTGCGTGTTTGATAACCCTGCTTCTCCCGTAGAAAACAAGGCTGCCGCAAACAGCTTTGAAGAAAAAATGTTCCATATTATACGTGCGTTCCACGTCGCAGGACGTTGCACCGACTGCGGTGAGTGCTCCAGAGTATGCCCTCAGCATATTCCTTTGCACCTGCTTAACAGAAAGTTTATTAAGGATATTGATAACTTCTACGGTGAATATCAGGCAGGTGAAGAAGTTGGTTCCAGAGCTCCTCTGGTAAACTATACCACCGAGGACCTTGAGCCCGGCGAAGCTGTGGAAGGAAGGTAAAGAGTATGTACAGAATATCTACACAATCTTTAAATACCCTTTTTGAAGAGATCTCCCGTGTTTGCACGCTGTATATCCCTTCCGAAAACAAAAAAGGCGATTCCGTTTACACCCGCTACGAAACCGGCGTTGAATATTCAAATAAGCTTAATACCGTAAGAAGCCCCAAAGACTTTTTCTTCCCCCAGATGGAAAATCTGATGGAGTTCAAGACCGAAGGCAAAACAGTTCAGCTTATTGATATCCGCGAGGAAACCGAAGATTTTGTTGTTTTCGGTGTCCGCCCCTGCGATGTTAAGAGCTTTGAAGTGCTTGATAACGTTTTCCTTAACGAGCCTGTGGATACATATTATAAAAACCGCAGAGAACACGGAGTTATTATATCTCTGGCTTGTAACCGCCCTGCCGAAACCTGCTTCTGCGGTACCTTCGGTATTGATGCGGCAAAGCCCGAGGGCGACGTGTCCGCTTGGATGACAGAGGGTTATCTCCATCTTAAGCCCAACACCGAAAAGGGTGAAAAGCTTGTAAGCGCTATTTCCGGCATTCTTGAAGAGTGCGACGATACAGCAGTTACCGCACTTCAGGAAAACATTAATAATATAATGAAGAAACTTCCCCTTGCAAACGTTACCACCGAAAAGTTTGGAGGCGGCAAGACCGAAGAATTCTTTAACGCACCCGAATGGGCAGCTCTTTCCGAATCTTGCCTGGGTTGCGGAACCTGCACCTTTGTGTGCCCCACCTGCCAGTGCTACGATATTAAGGATTTTAATACCGGAAAAGGCGTTATAAGATACCGCTGCTGGGACTCCTGCATGTATTCCGAGTTCACCAAAATGGCTCACGGAAACAACAGACTTTCCCAAAAGGAAAGATTCAGACAGCGCTTTATGCACAAATTGGTATATTACCCCGAAAACAACAACGGTTTGTTCAGCTGTGTGGGCTGCGGCAGATGTCTTGCAAAATGCCCCATCTCCATGAACATAGTTAAGGTTATGAAGACTTTGGGAGGCAAAGACAATGGCTGAAATTAAAGATCCTCTGATGCCGGTCATCGGCGTGATAACCGATGTCCGTATAGACACACCCGATATCAAAACTTTCCGCGTAGTAACTCCCGACGGAAAGAAGGCTTTTGACCACCGTCCCGGACAGTGTGCAATGCTTTCTATCCCCGGTGTCGGCGAAGCTATGTTTTCTATAACTTCTTCTCCCACAAACACCGAATATATGGAGTTTTCCATTAAAAAGTGCGGTTGTGTTACCGAATGGCTCCATCAGGCAGAGGTAGGACAGCAGCTTACCATACGCGGTCCTTACGGAAAGCCCTTCCCCGTTGACGATGTATTTGCAGGCAACAACCTTCTGTTTATCGCCGGCGGTGTTGGTCTTGCTCCTCTCCGTTCCGTTATAAACTACTGCCGTCATTACCGCGATCGTTACGGTAAGATCGACATAGTTTACGGTTCCAGAAGCAAGGATGATCTTTTGGATTATCAGGAGATCATAAACGAATGGGCAACGGATGCAGGCGTAAACGTACATCTTACCATCGACCGTGAGCAGGAAGGCTGGGACGGACACGTTGGTTTCGTTCCCAACTACGTTAAGGAACTGGGCTTTACCACAGATAAAATCGCAGTTCTTTGCGGTCCCCCTATAATGATCAAGTTTACTTTGAACGGTCTTTATGAATTAGGTTTTGACAAAACTCAAATTTACACTACTCTTGAGCTTCGTATGAAGTGCGGTATCGGTAAATGCGGCAGATGCAACGTAGGCAGCAAATACGTTTGCAAAGACGGCCCCGTTTTCAGATTTGACGAGCTTGACGAACTTCCCGATGAGTATTGATAAGGAGTATTAACATGGAGAATATGGTAAATATTTACCTGTTTGGTAAAAAATATTCGGTTCCCGAAAACCTCACTATTATGTGTGCTATGGAATATGCGGGATACCAGCTTGTTCGCGGATGCGGATGCAGAAACGGCTTCTGCGGCGCCTGCGCAACAATATATCGTATAAAGGGCGAAACCGAGCTCAAATCCTGTCTCGCTTGCCAGACCAAGGTTGAAGAGGGTATGTATGTTGCTACCCTTCCCTTCTTCCCTCTGGTAAAGCAGGTTTATGATATGAACAAGGTTACCCCCTCTGAAGCTGTTATGATGCAGCTTTACCCCGAAATCTACGCTTGCGTAGGTTGTAACGCCTGCACAAAGGCTTGTACTCAGGATCTTAACGTTATGCAGTATATCGCATACGCTCAGAGAGGCGATTTTGAAAAATGCGCAGAAGAATCCTTCGACTGCGTAATGTGCGGTGTATGTTCTTCCCGTTGCCCGGCAGGTATTTCTCATCCTCAGGTAGCAATGCTTGCAAGAAGAATTAACGGAAAATACCTTGCTCCCAAGTGCGATCATCTTGAAGACCGCGTCCAGGAAATCAATAACGGTACCTTTACCGAACTGATTGAAGCGTTGATGCAAAAGCCCATCGAAGAGATGAAAGAGCTTTACAACAACCGCGATATTGAAAAGTAAGGAGGAGCCGAGATGTATTCTGAAAAATTTCAAAAATCTCTGGCTGCGGTAGAAGCGGCAAGAGAAGCAAATATCGCTCTTGAGCCCCGTCGTATGACAGCTCAGGAAAAGACCGACCTTTTGGCGGCTTACCACCCCGATTACAAGCAGGACGAATTCGAAGTTCTGCAGATCGGCCCCAACAAGGGTGACAAGGTTCCCAAGGAGCTTGCAAAGACTCTGCAGGCACACAGCCGTATCACTGCGGACTGCGTTGACCTTGAAACTCCCGATTACGACGTAGACGTTCTGGTTATCGGCGGCGGCGGCGCAGGTGCTTCTGCAGCTATCGAAGCTCACGAATCCGGCGCAAACGTTATGATCGTTACCAAGCTTCGTATCGGCGATGCCAACACTATGATGGCAGAAGGCGGTATTCAGGCGGCAGATAAGCCCAACGATTCCCCCGCTATCCACTTTGTAGACGCCTTCGGCGGCGGACATTTCGCAGCAAAGCGCGAGCTTGTGCAGAGACTTGTTTGCGAAGCGCCCGAAGCTATACAGTGGCTTTCCGAGCTTGGTGTTGAATTCGATAAGACCGAAGACGGCACTATGGTTACCACCCACGGCGGCGGTACCTCCAGAAAGCGTATGCACGCTGCAAAGGACTATTCCGGCGCTGAAATTATGCGTACTCTGAGAGATGAAGTGCTCAACCGCAATATCCCCGTTGTTGATTTTACTTCCGCAATAGAACTTATTCTTGATGAAAACGGCAACGCTGCAGGCGCAGTTCTTATGAACATGGAAACCAAGGAACTGCTTGTTGCAAGAGCAAAGACTGTTATTATCGCAACCGGCGGTGCAGGAAGAATGCATTATCAGGGCTTCCCCACCTCCAACCATTACGGCGCTACCGCAGACGGTCTTGTTCTCGGTTACCGTGTAGGTGCAAAGCTTCTTTATGCTGAAACCCTTCAGTACCACCCCACCGGAGCTGCTTATCCCGAACAGATCTTTGGTGCGCTTGTTACCGAAAAGGTTCGTTCTCTGGGTGCAAAGCTTATCAACGCAAACGGCGAAGCATTTATGCGTCCTCTTGAAAGCCGTGACGTTTCTGCAGCATCCATTATCCGTGAATGCAGCACCAGAGGAAACGGTATAGAAACCGATAACGGTTTGGCTGTATGGCTCGATACTCCTATGATCGAAAAGATCGGCGGCGAAGGCACTATCGAAAAGAGAATTCCCGCTATGATGCGTATGTTCGGCAAGTACGGCATTGATATCCGCAAAGAGCCCATTCTTGTTTACCCCACCCTCCATTATCAGAACGGCGGTCTGGACATTACCCGCGACGGTATGACCACCAACGTAAAGAACCTGTTCGTTGCAGGTGAGGCTGTAGGCGGTATCCACGGTAAGAACCGTCTTATGGGTAACTCTCTGCTTGATATTATCGTATTCGGCAGAATTGCAGGTAAGAGCGCAGGCGCAACCTGCAAAAACGTAACCGTTGGCAAGCTTACTCTTGATCATATCAACGCTTTTGAAAAAGAGATCGCAGATGCCGGCATCGAAACCGATGCAGTATCTCCCAAGCTTCTCCCCGATTATACAAGAAACGTAAACGCTTAAAGGAGAATTATAAAAATGAATCTTTTTGGCGGTGTAATCCCTATTACGGGAATTACGTTTTTCATGTTTATAATTTTTGCCATCATAGCTGTCGGTTTTATGCTTGGCAGAATTACCATCAAAGGTGTTTCACTCGGCGATGCGGGCGTATTTATTATCGCTTTGGTAGTAGGTTGTCTTTTTTACGGTCAGATAAGCAACCAGCTTTCCGTTACCGTAACAACAGATTACCCCACGGAGCATGCTGAATTCGTGGAATACTATGTAAAGCATGCAGATAAAGAGCTCACCGAAGACGAGCTCGCTTCCGTTACCTTAAAGGAAGACAAGAGCAATGCAAAAGACGTTCAAAAAGCACAGATCGCGCTTCTCAAAAACGCAGGTATCAACGTGCAGAAAAAGATCAACTATGCCGACAAGGCGTTGAAGATCGTTGAAAGTCTCGGACTCATTCTCTTCGTTTCCTCGGTCGGCTTTATCGCTGGCCCGAAATTCTTCGGAAACATGAAGAAAAACTTCAAATCCTACGTTTTGCTCGGTCTTGTTGTTATTATCACAGGCGGTCTTTCCGCAGTTGCGTGCATTATGTTCGGCAGATTTACCGGTGTTGCAAACAACAACGATGAGCTTACCGCAATGGTTGTAGGTTTGCTTTCAGGTTCTTTGACCTCCACCCCCGCTTTCTCCGCTGCTAAATCCACCGTTGACGCGGTTTACGAAAGTGCAGTTTCTGTCGGTCACGGTATCGCTTATATTTTCGGCGTTATCGGCGTAGTACTTTTTGTACAGATCATCCCCAAGATCATGAAGGCAGATATGGCTGAGGAAAGAGCAAAGCTTACCGTGGTTGAAGACGGCAAGGCAAAGAAAAAGTTTGAAGGAAAGCTTTTTGAGCTTGACGGACACGGCTTTGCAGTATTTTCTTTGGCGGCTATTGTCGGCATATTCGTAGGTATGATCAAAATACCCCTTTCCGGAAACGGACTTTCCGGAACCTGCTTCTCCCTGACCACCACAGGCGGCTGTCTTATGGTAGCGCTTCTTTTCGGTCATTTCGGCAGATGCGGTAAGATAAATCTTATGCCCAAGGAAAGCACCTTGAAGATCTTTAAAGAGCTTGGACTTTTGCTCTTCCTCACCGGTGCAGGTATTTCCGGCGGCGACGGATTCTTCGAAATGTTTGACGTACAGTACTTCTTCTACGGCGTATTTATGACTGTAATTCCCATGATTATAGGCTTCCTCTTTGCAAAATATGTGCTCAAGCTCAGCCTGCTCAACAATCTGGGTTCGCTTACCGGAGGTATGACTTCTACCCCCGCTTTGGGTACTCTCATCGGCACCGCAGGAACCGATGACGTAGCCTCCGCTTATGCGGCAACGTATCCCGTAGCACTTATTGCTGTAGTACTCGTTTCTCAGTTCCTTATCATTCTTTTCTAAAATGATACGTATAATGTCCCAAGAATCATATTGGTTCTTGGGACGTTTTTTGTATTATCCTAATTACCGTTGACAAAAACGTGTATTTGTGGTAAAAATATGTTAGTAAAAACCAATAAGGAAGGTAAAAAATATGGCTATAAGTATTATTTCCGGAATTGCCATCGTTGTGCTGATAGCAGCAATGGCCGCATTGTGTGTTTATTTTTATAAAAAAGGCAGCAAGAAAATGCTTACTGTGACCGCAATCGTTGCAGTTGTTCTGTTGGCGGCAATGGCAATCGTCCCCATGAGCTTCCACACCGTTGAAACCGGTGAAGTTGCTGTTGTAAAGCATTTAGGTGAAGCTAAACATGTCCGCACCGCAGGTACATATTTTGACCTTTGGATAACCAACAAATGCGAAAAGTACGATGCCAAGGTTCAGAACGTAGAAATAACCACGTCCGCATACTCCAGCGACGCACAGACGATGGATATTGCTATGACACTGCAGTACCAGATAATGACCGACAAGGTTATAAACATTGCACAGCAGTACGGTGCTTTGGACGTACTTCAGAGCCGTATTCAGTCTATTGCAATTGAAAAAACAAAATCTGTCCTCTCCTCCTACAAGGCTATGGACATTATATCCGACCGTGCTTCTATGTCCCCTAAGGTTGAGGAAGCTATAAAGAGCGCAATTGCAGAGGATTACCACGTTACCATCGCAACGGTTGTGCTCACAAACATCGACTTTTCCGATGCTTTTGAGACCGCAGTTGAAGATAAGATGATTGCCGAGCAGAAACAGCTTCAGGCAGAATACGAGAATATGACAAAGGTTGCCGCCGCAGAAGCAGAAGCTAAAGCCGCTGTACAGAAGGCAGAAGGTGAAGCACAGGCAAAGCTTATTGCCGCACAAGCAGACCGTGAAGCTCAGGTGGAACTGGCACGTGCGGAAGCGCAGGCAATACAGCTTAAATCCGTAGAAATAGCAAAAGCGCTTGGCTTTACCGTAAACGAAAACACCGTAACCGATGAAGAAGGCGTTGAGGTGATTGAATACGTTATAGATTTCAACGGCAAGAGTGCAGAAGAAATCGCCCTTATAACCGATTATCTTAAATATGCCGAATATCTTGCAAAGTGGGATGGAAAGCTTCCCGGCGTAATGACCGGCGAAAGCGCAACGATAATGATCCCCACCCAAGGCAACAATTAAAATCAAACCCGTAATAAAACTCCCTGTTTTAAGCAGGGAGTTTTTGTATACAGCGTAAAGTAGATTTTATACCTATGTAAAATATTGTTTCAAAAATCCATATCCCGTTGACAAAAACATGTATTTGTGGTAAAAATAAATATGAGTATTTATTTATTTGTTTGAGAGGTGAAAGCGTTATGAATATCGGTTTGGTTTTATCCGGCGGGATGTCAAAGGGCGCATATCAGTTGGGTGCACTCCGTGCTATACGTGAATTTATTGACCCTAAGGAAATAAAGTTTATAAGTGCGGCTTCGATCGGTGCACTTAATGCATACGCATATTCTTCCGATAATCTTGACGTGGGAAGCTTTATGTGGCATTCCATCAACCTTACTCATACGAGAGTAATGGTCACTACCATTCTCCGCAGTGAATTTCTTACAGAGGTTATACACCGTCTTTCCAAAAAAGATGTTCAATGCGAAAAAATGTATGTCCCCTATATAAATTTAAAAACACGCAGTGTTTTTTATACCGATATCGCATCCAAAACAGACGAAGACCTTAAAGAGCATCTTGCTGCGGCGGTTGCTATGCCCGGTATAAACCACCCCGTGCTTATTAACGAGCTTAATCTGTATGACGGCGCTACCGTGGATAATATCCCCGTGTATCCTTTGATGCAGTATAATCTTGATTATATTATCTGTATTCATTTTGATGATTATAACTACACCTTTGAATCCAAGTATTTTGATAATAAAATAGTAAAGATAAATTTCACGGGTGACAGCAAGCATTCCATTTGGTTTAACAGAAGCGACGTTAAAGAAATGGAAATTCAAGGCTATAAAAAAGCAAAGGCTATAATGGAGTTTGTGTTTGCGGACGGCCCCGAAAACACCGAAACCATATACAGCAAGATCGAAGCGCTGAATGCGATGAATTCTCACAAAATCCGCCGCACCACTTCCGATATTATAAACGATAATTTCGATAAGCTTAAAAAGCGCCTTGCAAAGAAAAAAATTGTTGAATAAGAGGTAAGAAAATGAAGATAACCAAACGTATAAAAACCATTGCAGTTTGCGCTACTCTCGCCTGCGGCGCTATTGCCGGTGCGGCTTTTGGCATAATGGTTTATCAAACTGTAAAAGCAATTGAGGAAAAAATCAAAAAAACCATAAATATTAAAAACATTTTAAGTAAAATTCCTTTTTTAAAACGCAAGGTAAAGTGAAATGGAACTGAACATATTAAGCTTTAACACCCAGCACTGCATGAACTATATAACCAGAAAGATTGATTACCAATCTGTGGCGGATTTGATAAAAGAGCTTGATGCGGATATTATCGGTCTTAACGAGATACGCGGTGAAGGAGATTTGTTTGAATACGAAGCCCAGATGGAAAAGCTGGCTTCTCTTACCGGATATTATTACTATTTCGGTCAAGCTATAATGGTTTGCGGCACAGGCCCTTACGGAAACGGAATACTTTCCAAATACCCTATCAAAAGCGTGGAAAAAATAATGATTCCCGACCCGGAACCCAAAATTCACGGTCAGCACTACGAGACCCGCTGTATACTTAAAGCAACCATCGACGTTGGTACGGGCCTTACTTTTATGGCATCACACTTCGGTCTGAATCTTGACGAGCGCGAAAACGCCGTAAAGACCCTTTTACCCGCCCTGGAAAGCGAAAAATGCGTGTTTATGGGCGATCTTAACACCACACCTGAAGAGCCCATACTGGATGGTATACGCGCCCGTATGACAGATGCGGACGATTACTTGAGCGGCAAGCTTCTTTCCTACCCTTCCGATAAACCCGAAATAAAGATAGATTATATTTTTGTTTCCCCCGATATAAAGATAAAATATGCGGACATACCCGCAAAGGTGGTTTCCGACCACCGCCCCTATTTCGCAAGGGTAGACATTTAATGCTTCATACAAAAACGGCTTTGGTTAAAACCAAAGCCGTTTTTGCTTTCACGGGTGTGGTTACCCGTAGTTTCAAAAAGGAGTCAAGATTGTTTAGTCTTGTATAAGTCTGTCTTTAAGGATTGCGTTAACGTAATCGGAAATTGCCTGAGAACCGCTGAGCTGGCAGGGCTCGGAAATTTCATCAAATCCGCCGCCGAAGTGAAGCTGGCAGTTATCCTGATAAGAATCTGCACCGAAACGGAGAGCGGATACGCGGTTTGTACCGTGCAAGCCTTCCATACCCATAAAGAATACTGCTACGCGGTAATCTGATACGCTGTTCATATACTCTTCGCCGGAAACGTGGCGGTAATCTGCGCTGTTAAGATATACCTTGAATTCCTCCCAAAGCGCTTCAAGGTCTGCGACTTCCTTTGCGTCGGTATCGCCTTCAAGGCGGAGACGGGCTACCATTTTTTCGCCTTTGATATCCCAAAGCTCGATAACAACGGATTTGCCGTCTACATCATACTTGACGGTATCGAGGTTTTCTGGAATAAGTCCATCGGGATAAAGAGATATAACCGCATCTCTGCTGCCGCAGTTCATCTGCTCTACATATTCGATCTTGCTTTCGCCGGAGAAAATGAATACGCCGGTGTCGTAAGGCGCAAGGGTCTCAAGATAGAGCGCTTCGCAGGTGGTCTCATGCGTGCTGAAATAGTTGAGAACGGAATGAGAGAGGAACCACGAATTATCATCGTTTATACTGCCGTCGTTATCGGTATAAACGAAAACCTTGCCGCCGCGATAAGTGACGCTGGTGTTGAGCACCTTTACACGAGCGAGAATTACGTTCCAGATATCCGCTTCAAGGTCGAAGGAATATTCGTTGGTGCCGTAAGCCAAGCCGCCGAAGCAATTTTTGTATTCTTCAGAGGAATAGAAGCTTATTCCGGGATAGCTTGCGGTAACGCCGTCAAGTCCGGTTACGTTGATAACGTCGTATTGGCTGAACAGCTTGAGAGTATCGTCAATGATAAAAAGCATATCTTCTGCGGAAAGGGAGAACCATTCGCCGTTTTCTCTGCGGGTGACGAAATCGCTAATCTGCTCTGCGGAATAGATGTTTACGACCGACTTGCCGTCAACTTCGGAAGTGAATAAATACTGACCGAACTTGCCGGAAAGCTGTTCCTGAGGCGTGGGAACGGTAGTATCGGTTAAAATGCTTTCTTCCTCGGGAATCAGATCGCTTACATCGGGGGCGTAGGAATCCGTATCCACGGCTTTGTCTTCGGTTTCAGTCATACCCATAAGCATAAGTCCGCCTGCAAGTATGCATACCGCCAGCAAAAGGGAAAGTGCGGAACGGAAAAAGAGACGTTTGCTGAATTTCATACATTTACCTTCTTTCTGTATTTTAGTATGGCTTTATTATAAAATACAGATGTTTTGAATTTGTAATGGTTTTAACCCTGAGTTGTAAGGTTTTGGTAAAGTCTTGTAAAGGTTATGGAAGCCACTGTGCCTTTTCCCTCTTCCGAAACGAATTCAAGGCTCGTTCCGTGGGCTTCGGCAATACGTTTGCACAAAGCAAGTCCCAAGCCCGTACCGCCTTGTGCGCGGGAACGTGATTTATCGGTACGGTAAAAAGGCTCGGTAATATGCAAAAGCTGTTCTTGGGTCATTCCTATTCCCGTATCCTTTACGTAAAGCTTTACGGTATTTTCCGTTAGCTTTGTTCCCACGGTAACCGTGCCGTTTTCCTTGCAGGCTTTTACCGCATTTTCTATAAGGTTGGAAAGTAAAATATCCAAAAGCGGCTCGTCTGCATAAATGCAGGAATCCTCTGCAATGCACAACAGCTCCACTCCCCTGTTGCGGGCATCCTTGTTCAAGCGGTTACAGATACGGTATGCAAAACCGCGCAACGAAAATTCTTTTGGAGAAATGCCGTTTTCTCGGATAAACGCTGAATCAAGCAAGACTTCGCTTATATCTTTAAGCCGCATTGATTCGGACATAATGTATTTTGCCGCATCCACTCGTTCTTCATCGGGTATTTTTGCACCGCAAATATATTCTGCGTAACCGTGTATTGCCGTAAGAGGCGTGCGCATTTCGTGGGCAAGGTTATCCAGCATATTCTGTTTGCGGTCTGCAGTGTCCTTAAGCTGGGTTATCTGGCGGGAAACCTTATCCGCCATTATATTAAAATCCCTTGCCAAGGCGGAAACCTCGTCATCCCCATTATCATCGGCACGCACGAAAAAATTACCGTTGGCGATATCACCGGTGGCGTTTCTTAATTTGATAAGAGGTACATACAGCTTTCTTAAAACAAAATACAGTATTACACCCAAAAGGAGAGACGCTGCCAGCGAGCCTGCCACAAAAACGATACAAAGCCGTGTGAACTCCTTATCCAGATAAGATACGTCCTTGGAATAAACCATCGTAACCGCACCTTCACACACATCCTTGCTGATAACTATGTACCGCTTGCCATCGTTTCTCGTCATTGAAAGGGTGTTCTCTGCAGGAACGGGAATTGATTCGGATATGCTTGAATATCCCACGTTTCCATCTGTAATAAATTTAAGAGAAATGTTTTTCCCTTTATAAAACTTACCGTATGTCGCTTGCAAAAGTCCGGCGCTTTGTGCACCGGTATATTGGTAATCCTTTTCAAAGGCATCGGTTATGCTTAAAAATTCGGTTTGGCAAACACTTTCTGCGGCTTCGATATTATTATGAAAGGTATACATTGCCAAAGCGAAAACAGCTGCATTCAAAAACACCAAAAACAATATAAATGTGAGCAGATATGTACGCTCAAAAAATTTCATTCTCATATTTCAAAACGGTAACCGACTTTGAATACGGTTTTTATCCTGTCTTTTATTCCCAGCTTGTGGCGAAGCTGTTGTACGTGTACGTCTACCGTGCGGGTATCTCCACAGTAGTCGTATTCCCATACTTTTTCAAGTATTTTTTCACGGGAAAGTGCGAGATTGCGATTATTTATAAGCAACTCCAACAACGCAAACTCCTTGGGGGTGAGAACAATATGTTCTCCGTTTTTATACACGTTTCTGCTGCTGAAATCCACGGTAATATCATCAAAGGAAAATGCAGACACATCTCTTTTGGTACGGCGAAGCACCGCCTGAACACGGGCAGTCAATTCTGCCATTTCAAATGGCTTTACGATATAATCGTCCGCACCCAGCGCAAGCCCCTTGATACGGTCATCAAGTCCCGTTTTGGCGGTGACGAAAATTACGGGAACGCTGTTTAAAAGCTTCATTATTTCAAATCCCGATATTCCCGGAAGCATAACGTCAAGAATTATAAGATCGGGCTGTTCGCTTTTGATCAGTGATAACGCCTGCACTCCATCGTATGCGGGGATACATTCGTGGCCCACAAGGGTAAGATTTTTGCACACCAGACGGTTTATGGGAAGTTCATCGTCAACGATAAGTAGTTTTGCCACGTTTTTACACTCCTTGTTTTTTGGTATTTACATTATAACAGACGGATGTTATGAAATTGTAATGAAAATTAAATTTATTTTAAATAAAATTTATATTGCAAAACTTTTCTTTCCGTGGTAAAATCCCTTTTTGGAAAAAACACCTGAAAAGGAATATGTTTACAATGATCACTGCTGTTATCATCGCTTCGCTTACCTGCCTGGCGTTCATATGCAATATTCTTATAAAGCCTTCAGTAATTATTAAAGGCAAAAGCTATGGGATATACTGGATATTCCCGCTGTTGGGCGCAGTTTCTCTTCTTTTTGCAAAGGTTATAACACCTAAACAACTTTTTGAAGGCCTTACCGCAGACAGCGATATAAACCCGTTAAAGATACTCGCTTTGTTTTTATCCCTTACCCTCATGTCCGTGCTTCTTGACAGCGCAGGATTTTTCCGTGTACTGGCGGCGAAAACACTTTCCTTTGCAAAGCACAGCCAATGGGCGCTGTTTATTTGTCTGTATCTTACGGTGTCCCTGCTTACGGTTTTCACTTCCAACGATATTATAGTTCTTACCTTTACTCCTTTTATTTGCTATTTTGCCCATAACGCAAAAATAGACCCTATTCCCTATCTGGTGGGCGAATTTATCGCTGCAAATACGTGGAGCATGGCATTGGTTATAGGTAACCCCACCAATATTTATCTTGCAGGAACGGCAGGCATAAATTTCGGCGAATACTTAACCGTAATGGCACTCCCCACCCTGCTTACCGGTGTAACCGCTTTCGGTGCTTTGTGCCTTATCTTCCGCAAAAAGCTGTCTCTGCCTTTATCTGTAAAGGAAAACGAAAAGCCGGAATCCGATATTCCCCTTATGATTATCGGCGGTGTCCATCTGGGAATATGTATTTTACTTATGGCAGTATCCTCTTTGCTGAACATACCTATGTGGATAGTTTCCGTAATCTGTTTTTTCAGCCAGTATTTATGCTCTTTTGTATACTGCGTATTTACAAAAAAACTTATGTACGTCCTTGAATCTCTCCGCAGAGCGCCGATAATAACCGTGCCTTTTGTTCTTTCTATGTTTACCATAGTACTGGCATTGGTAAATACGGGAGCAACCCAAGCGGTAAGCAAATATCTGCTTGAGGGACAAAGTATTTTAAAATGCGGTGTTTCCTCTTTTCTTGCTTCTAACCTTATAAATAATATTCCTATGAGCGTTCTGTTTTCCGCCTTGGTAGGCGAAGATGAGGCGGCGGTTTACGCTTCCGTTGTGGGTTCAAACCTCGGCGCCTTTCTGACCCCCGTAGGCGCACTTGCGGGAATAATGTGGACGGGGCTTTTGAAAAACCACGGAGTTAAGCTTTCCTTTGCAAGGTTTTCGTTTTACGGCGCATTTATATCCATCCCTGCCCTTTTAGCCGCACTTTTGGGTTTATACATCATTCTTTAATTAAAAAAATCACCTTGTAAAAAACAAGGTGATTTTTGTATTTATTATACTTTTAGTTGCAATAGTCTGCGGGACCTGTCATAAACACTCTTCTGTCCGAACAAACGCGGATAGTAAGCGAACCGCCCAGAAGTGTTACGTTAATGTCCGTATCCGCATCGCAATAGCCTTTTGCCACGGCTACTGCGGCAAGAGCACATGCGCCGGTTCCGCAAGCCTTGGTTTCTCCGCTTCCACGCTCCCAAACACGCATATACAGATCGTTTTCCCCGTTTACCTTTGCAAACTCCGTATTAACTCGGTTGGGAAAACAGCGGCTGGTTTCGATTACGGGGCCGATCTCCTCCAAGCAAAGCTCTTGCGGGGAATCGCAAAACACTACGAAATGAGGGTTGCCCATAGATGCGGCGGTGCCGTGCCACACTTGCCCGCAAGCGGAAACAGACAGATCATCCAAAACTTCGGATATTCCCATATCCACCCGCACTGCGGTGACTACGCCGTCTTCGATAATAGGATACAGCTTTTTTATACCCGCACCCGTTTCAAGGGTTATGCAGGGCTTGTTAACAATACCTTTGTCCACCACGTAACGGGCAACACAGCGGGCACCGTTACCGCACATTTCCGCTTCGCTTCCGTCTGCGTTGAAAATACGCATTTTTACATCACAGCTTTCGGAGGGCAAAACGAGGATTATACCGTCTGTTTTATATTTTGACGCAAGAATAACGCTTTGTTTTTCCGGCTCGTTTATTTCCTCGCCTATCATAACGTAGGCGTTGCCGATACCGTGCATGGGGGTATATTCCATATTTTACTCCTTTTTGGCGAACAAGGTGCATCCGTAAGCCCTGTATTCCTCTATAAGCTCTCTTACGCGGGCTTCGGTAGCGCCGAAGTGTTTTGAAAGACAAGGTATGCACATAAATTCCTCTGCGGCTCTGTTTATCATTTTCTTATGGCATCCGATATCGTCTGCCGTAAGAGAAGCGCCGCAACGAATACATTTATGCATCGACTATCTTGCATCTGAACAGACGGCAGCCATGGGCAGGAAGCTTAGGGAAGCGCATAACGTCCACCGCTTCGCAGGTTTCACCCGTCCAAAGCTCTTTGCAGACAAGCTTCTTGCCGGTGGCGTATCCCAAT
>JAFOBR010000039.1 GCA_017381715.1 Clostridia bacterium | reverse complement strand
GCGCTCAAATATTTGCGCACCCTTATGTCCACCCCCGAAGTGTTGGATAACAAGCCGGAAAAGGTTGTTGAAGATATAAAGTAACGTCGCTCGGTAAAACACTGTAGAACAAAAACGCAAAATATTAATAAAACGTAATAAAAATGCGAGAGATTTGTATTTTATCTCTCGCATTTTTGTTTTCTTTATGGGTAGAAATCTGTAAACAGATTTCTTTTTGTTTTGCGTTTTTTAAAGGCTTTCGCTTCGCTGGCTGTAGATTACTACAGCTCCCGCTTGCGAAAGACCTTTTCTACAGCGTTTTACCATCGCTTTTCGCTCGGTCATCGAACAGACGGAATGTATCGAAAACGATTATACGGTTTTTTGCGCTGCAAAAAACTACCGAAATTTCTCATTCATCATTCATCATTCATCATTAAAAAAGAGCAGACGATGTCTGCTCTTTTTTCTTATTTACAGCAATTCCTTAATCTTACCCAATGCCTCTGCCATAGGCACGTTCACCTTGACAGTCTTATCGCGGGTGGCGATCTCGATCACGCCGCCGTCTATATTCTTGGGGCTGACAATAGCTCTTACGGGCACGCCCAAAAGGTCTGCATCCGAGAACATAAAGCCTGCGGAAACGGGTCTGTCATCGTAAAGCACCTGAACGCCCATATCCTCAAGGTCTTTTACCAATTTTTCCGCACATTCCTTTACTGCAGGCTCGTCCGCACGCAACGCGCAGACCTCTACCTGCCAAGGCGCTACGGATTTGGGCCAGATAGGACCGAAGTTATCTCTGTGCTCCTGACAAATGCAAGCGCAAAGTCTGCCTACGCCGATACCGTAACAGCCCATAATGGGGGTCTGAAGCTCGCCGTTTTCATCGGTATATCTGAGTCCCATAACTTCGGAATACTTGGTACCGAGCTGGAAGATATTGCCGATCTCTACACCTTTTTTGATCTTAAGACTTCTTCTGCCGCACTTGGGGCAAATACCGCCGGAAACTGCCTTTGCAACGGAAACGTAGGTTACACCCTCCACGTCCCTCTCAAGGTCAAGACCGGTGAGATGGTAATCTGCCTTATTTGCGCCGCAAACCAGATTGTGTGCGCCCTTCAAAGATTCATCGTAAACCACCTTAACGTCCTTGCTTATGCCAACGGGGCCGATAAAGCCGGGGGTGAGCAGGGATTCGTCTATATCTGCGGCGGGATGAATTTCCTTGCCCAGATAATTGCGGAGCTTGGTTTCGTTAACCTCAAGGTCGCCGCGTATAAATACTACCACGTGGCTGTCATCATCGTTAACACGGTAAACCACCGCCTTGCAGAAGTACTTGGATTTTCTGCCAACCTTGCCGCAAAGCTGATCTATAGTCTTTACACCGGGGGTGTGGATTTCGGAAAGCTCTTCTACGGGGTACTTTTCATCGTTTACGGTAATGCTGTCTGCCGCTTCCATGTTGGAACGGTAATCGCAATCGTCGCAAATAACCAAAGTGTCTTCGCCGATATCGGTAAGCAGCATAAATTCGTGGCTTACCTTACCGCCCATCATACCCGAATCGGACTTAACGGCAACAACGTTTTTAAGACCGCAGCGCTCAAAGATACGCTCGTACGCTTTGTAGCACTTTTCGTAGTACTGCTCCAGATCCTCCTGAGTTCTGTGGAAGGAGTATGCGTCCTTCATAGTGAATTCGCGCACACGGATAAGACCGCCTCTTGCGCGGGGCTCATCACGGAACTTGGTCTGGATCTGATATATCATAAAGGGATATTTTGTATATGTCTGCGCAGTATCACGGGCAAGCTGAACAGCCGCTTCTTCGTGGGTCATACCCAAAACCATATCGTTGCCCGTTCTGTCCTTAAAGCGGAGCAGCTCGTTACCGATACTTTCAAATCTGCCGGATTCACGCCAGAGAGATGCGGGCATTACAACGGGGAACATAACCTCCTGACCGTCGATACCGTCCATCTCCTCACGGATGATGTTTTCTATTTTGTTCATTATACGCTTTGCAGGGGTGAACAAAGAGTATATACCGCTTCCCACCTGCTTGATATAACCGCCGCGAACCATAAGAGCCTGACTCTCTACAATACAATCCGCGGGAGCGTTTTTATAGCGCTCGCCTAATAAAACCGAAACTTTCATAATTTATTTTCTCTCCTTTACGAGGATGTTTAATACAATTTAGAATTTAGTACTTGAAATGTTCATACTTATATTATATAATACAGGGTACTACTTTGAAAACAAGTATAACAAAACAAAACGTTAAAGTCAAGCACCCATAAAAAAACCACTTATCCAAAGGAGATAAAAATTATGTTTACACGTAAGCTGACCGCTATTTTGCTGGCGGCAATAATAAGCCTTATGCTTGTTCCTTTTTACGCTTTTGCGGAAAACAGCGACACAGAGGTGAGCGAAGACGTTTCCGAAGAAAGCGGTGATGTAAGCACCCCCGTGGAGGAGGAGCTTACCGTTACCGTATCCTGCGGCAACGGCGGTGATTACACAATGGAAAGCACCGTAGGAAGCAAACCCCCCAAGCACGAATATTACTACGTTACCAACGATATGGCTACCCTTACCGTTACCTCCAATGACGGTTATCTGGTAGACACCGTTACCGTTGACGGCACTGCGATTTCCCCTAAGGACGGAAAATATACCTTTGCCGTTACCGCAAACCACAGCGTTGTAATTACCTTTAAGCAGGTTGCTACATACACCATTACCGTTGAGTGTCTGGATACCGACGGCGGCACTGTTGACGGAGTATACTTCAAGGTCAACGGTGAAAAGTTTGAAGGCACTGCCCGTCTTGAAGAGAATACCGATTTCACTATCGAATTCTTTGCAAAGCCCGGTTACGTTATTAAGCAGACCAGATACTTTACCGGCACCAGATATATGGATATTGACAACCCTCACGAGGACAAGCTGGTTGAAAACACCGGTTATCTAGTAGTTGTTGAAGCGCTCCCCACCTTCGGCGCAAACTTTACCGTTGGTGAAAACGGCTCCGTTTTGCTTAACGGCAATCTTGTAAACGGCGAAACCGTTATTCCTCAGGGCGTTGAATCCACCATTACCTTTGTTCCCGATGAAGGCTTTATGCTGGACGAAGTGCTTATTAACGACGAAGCTGTAGAGGTTACCGACAACGCTTACACCTTTACTCCCGAAGGCGACGTTACCGTTTCCGTTACCTTTACCGAAAAGATAGATTATTGCAAAATAACCCTTTCTATCGGCAACGGCGGCTCCATTACCGTTAAGGACGAGCTTTACGAAATAGAAAACAACAAGTATATCTACGTTCCCGTTGGCGAAAGCATTACCCTTGTTTTTGAGCCCCACGTAAACTTCGAGCTTAAGACCGTTAAGGTAAGCGGCAAGACAGTACAGCTTAACGAGGATAACGAATACACTATCGAATGTACCGACACTGCGGCAACCGTTTCCGCTACCTTCCGTTCCACCGACGAAGAATCCGAAGTATTCTACACCGTAACCGCATTCGTTTCCGGCGGCGGCACTATCTCCCCCGCAGGCGCAAACGAGGTTAAGGAAGGCGAAGACATTACCTTTACCATTACCGCAAACGAAGGCTACGAAATTTATTCCGTAACCGTTGACGGCGAAGACGTTACCATTTCCGGCGGCAAGTACACTATCGAAAACGTATCCTCCAATATGGTTATAAGCGCAACCTTCAAGAAGGCTGCCGTAACCGACGAAGCTATTACCGTTGAGGATATTGACTGGACAGCGGAAACTATCGTTATCGACGTTACCGTAAAGACAAATATTTCCACCGAAATATTCCAGCGCGCAGCTTCCAATTACCCCGAAAAGAAGATACTTATTAACGACAGCGAATTTTCCGTTCTTATCCCCGGCGGCGGTGCTTTTAACCCTCAGGGAGAAGTAGTTTCCTTTGAATTTATGCGTAACGGCAGTCCCAGCTTCGTGGCTATTCAGGATGCGGTTGCTACCGAGCATCTCAGCGCTGCCTTCGTAACCATATACGCAACTGCTCCCGCGCTTCCCGCAGGCACGGTGCTTGAACTGTTCCTTGGCGCAGAATTTGCAGGCGCGGACGTTGCTCCCTTTGAATATCTTTCCGGTGCGCTTAACTCTGTGGGCGAAAATATAAGCGCAGACGAAAAGGGCTGGATAACTCTTAATTACGCAAACCAGAAGGATCTTGTGTTTGTTGAAGTTTCCGCAAACAAGGCAACCCTTACCGTTACTTATAACACCGAATGCGGTACAGTTACCCCCTCCGGCACCATAAAGACGGATATCGGCGCAGTGCAGACCATTACCGTAACTCCCAACGAAGACTGCAAGGTTGCAAAGGTTACCTTGGACGGCGTTGAAATCGATATCGCAGAAGACGGCGTTTACACCGTTACCATGGACAAGGACCACACCTTTACCGTTGTGTTTGAGGCTCCCTCCTCCGTTAACGTGGGACTTATAATCGCTCTGGTTATTATAGCTATTGCAGTTGTGGGCGGTGCGACAGTATTCGTACTCCGCTGGCGCAAGAACCAGTTTTAAGACAATCTTTCAGCGCAGAACGAAAAACGCGAAAAGAAAGTAAAAGTCAGCAAAAACCGTAGGGGACGGCGCCCCCGACGTCCCGCAACTATATAAAAATGCAGGAATCCGTTTATGACGGATTCCTTCTTTATTTTTATCGCGTTTTTCTATAAATTTTTACTTCGCTAGCTGTAGAATACTACAGCACGCTCGTAAAAATTCATTCTGCATCTGAAATCTTTGTCTTAAAACCTTCTTCTGTCTTACTGCTGTGCAAATTAGTTTTATGTATGTTTTAAAACGGGACGACGGGGACGTCGTCCCCTACAACATACCCACGGCTGTTCGATAACCGTAGGGGACGTCGTCCCCGACGTCCCGTAATTTAATTGTTTTATGCTCCGCAAAAAACTACCGTAGTTCATAGTTTTATTGACAAACCGCGGGATTTATAGTAATATAAATTACAGTAAATTTTAAGGGGCGTATATATGAAAATAAAAAGATATATTTCGGTTTTTCTGGCGTTTTTTTTGGTTTTTGCCGTTGTTCCCTGCATTAAAGCAGAGGCGGCAACAGTAACCTGGAAAGCAAACAAGGTAAACGTGAATTCCTACACGGAAAAGGATGCCATTCTCTTTACATCCGAATTCGGCAAGGACACCATTCCCTTTTCCGCCTACAGCGATTACTCCTGGTGGCGAGTGATCGTATGCGATTACGATTTTAAAGAGGGCGTATACAAGGTTATAAGCGTAAACAACACCACGGGCACGGGATATTCCAAATGTGCCGTTATACCCAAAAACGGTTTTGTTATTGCTGACTGCTATTCCGCTTCCTTTGACGGTTTGGTAAACGTACACGTTGGTGACGTGGCATACCTTTATAAAAACGGCAACGCTGCATCGGTAACCTTTGGCGGAAAAGGCACGGGCACACCCCACGCCCCCGAAGGAAAAGGGTTTGAAATAAGCACAAACCTTGTGCATATGGGGATTACCGCCGCAACAGAAAAGGGATTTACTTTAAAGATAAACAACTTCGATAAATCCATAGGATATTACATTGTTATAAACGATGCTTCCGTAAGCGATGACGGCAAGGTGCTTCAGTCCACCAAAAAACTTACTTCCGATACGTACGAGATATCCGCAAATATATTTAAAAACGCAGATATAGTCACCGTTTCTCTGTGGGCGAAAAAGGGAAATGAGTTTTCACCCGTAACCCGCACAAAAATGGTTAAGTTTAACGAAACCGCACTCCAAACCGATCTTACCGAAAAGACTGTGGTTGCTTTTGGCGATAGTCTTACCGCATTTACCGGCTGGGTTAAGGGAATGCTTACGGTTATCGGTACCGACGTTATTAATTCAGGCGTAGGCGGGGACACATCCCTGATGGGCAAAAACCGCTTTAAGAAAGACGTTTTAGATAAAAACCCCGATATATGTATTATTAACTTCGGTATGAACGATCAGGCGGAGGTGCTTTCCACCGGAAAGCCCAATTATCCCCTTGAAAGCTACAAGGCAAATATAACCTATTTTGTTGAAGAACTGCAAAAGATAGGCTGCGAGGTAATTCTCGTTACTCCCCACACCCCTCACAACGCAGAAAATTACTATACCCCCGGTCAGTACGGCTTGGATTATACCGGCAAGCATTTAAACGATTTCCGTCAGGCAGTAAGAGATATTGCGGCTGAATACGGCTGTAAGCTGGTGGATATTGCCAAGCTGAGCGAGAGCGAGGATATGTCCAAATTTACTATGATGTACGACGGACTTCACTGCAGTGAGTACGGACATTCCAAGTATCTGGAATGGATATCCGAGGCTCTTTTAGAGGACGCAAAACGTGCCGGCGATATGAATTTTGACGGAAACGTGGACAAAAAGGATATAGAATCCCTTAAATCCGCACTTCTTGCCCCCACGGAAGCGGATATCGCCCCTTCGGATTTCAACAGAAACGGAAAAATTGATGTGAACGATTATCTGTACCTTTTGCGCCACGTGGAAGGTGACGGTGAACTAAGATGGGTAAAATGATTGATAACGTAGGGGACGATGTCCTCATCGTCCCGTCCCCAAAACCCGACCACTCGGGACACAGAGAGCGTATACGCGCCCGCGTATACGGCGGAGAACTTCCCTGCGGTACCGATGACGAGCTGTTGGAGGTGCTTTTGTTCTACGCTATTCCCAGAGGGGACACACGCCCCATGGCAGAGGAGCTTATAAACCGTTTCGGTTCTCTGCGGGGTGTGGCAAACGCCACCAAAGAACAGCTTATGTCCGTTAAGGGCGTAGGCGAAAAAACCGCCATACTTATACAGACCGCCTGCCTCATGGCACGTAAAACACCTATGCCCGAGGAAACGGTGTATCTTAACACCTATGAAGAAAAGTGTGATTTCTTCTGCAATCTTTTGTCCTCACTCCCCCACGAGGAGGTGTGGGCGGCTTCCCTTTCCGAAAAAGGACAGCTGCTGGATATAACCAGACTTTCCAGAGGTACAAAAGCGGGAGCAAGGTTTTCCCACCGAACCATTTTAAACGCGGTGCTTTCCTGCGGGGCGGCGGCTGTTATTCTTGCCCATAACCACCCCGATGGATCTGCCCGCCCCTCTGCCGACGATATTCTGACCACCCGCGCGGTTTCCGATCTCCTTTCCCGAGTCGCCTGCAGGTTGGAGGAGCATGTGGTAGTCTGCGGAGATAAGATTATAACTGTAAGATGATGCCCCATCGCTTTTTCAGACTTTGAGTTCTATAGACGGCAGATATCAAAAACAATTATCACTAACAAAAAAGCTCCGAATAATCGGAGCTTTTTGTATTGTTTATTATTTCTTTTTCTTAACAACTATTACCGCCGCAATTGCGATGATCGCAACCACTGCCACAGCTATACCGATGATAAGACCGGTGTTGCCGCCGTTTTGGGAATCTGCATCGGAAAGATCGGAAACAGAAGAATCGTTTTTGTTTTGCTCGTTTTTAATGCTTTCTTCCTTTAAGCTTTCTTCTTTTTTGCTTTCCTCAAGCTTGCTTTCCTCGGTCTTTATGCTTTCTTCAAAGGAATTTTCATATTCGCTTACCGCGCTGTCGTCGATACCTACATCGGGAATGTCGGCATCGTTTACAACGGTGCGCGCTTTGTTGCTGAGTATTTTTATAACGTATTCAAGGTCGCCCTTTATAGCCTTATCTGCGGCGGAGGTGCCAAGCGACGAAATGATAGTGTTTATCGCCGTTTTCAGTTCCTCGCTTTCCGTGGAGGAAATATCTCCCTTAAAGGCTTCCAGCTTTTGCTTTAAGCTTTCGCACTCTGCGCCCGATTTGCCGCCGAGAGGAAGAATTATTTTTGTAATTCTGTCTATAGCGTAATCAACTGCGGCGGCGAGCGCCTTTTCTATGTCAAGAGTGGGGGTTATTGCACGGTTTCTGAAAGCACCGCCTTCTACAAGGAACGGTGCGGCGCCCTTGCCCAGATAGGTGGAAGCTTCGAAGAACATTACACCGTCCGCACCCTTTTCGTTTGCAAGGGGAACGTGGGTGGAAGCATCGTATCCGCTGTAGGAATCGGAATATACGCCGATACCCGAAGCAAGATATTTTCCGTTCATTTTCTCTACGTTTTTATCTGTTGCTTCTACGGAATCCAGAGTATATGACATGGGCTTGAGCAGGTCGATCCAACCCTTGCTTATCCAGTTTGAATAATCCTGATATATGCCGTTGCGTGCGCCCTTTGCATCGGGTCCCACGTCTGCGCAGAGGAGTACGTCTTCCCCGTATTCGTTGAACATAGCACGCATTTTGCCTACAAAGCCGGTAATAATATCGCAACGGTACTGCACCCAGTTATCCCAATAGGAAGCGGCGGTGTTGTATTGGGGAACAACGCCGTACTTT
The DNA here is from genome assembly GCA_017381715.1 of Clostridia bacterium. Taxonomy (GTDB): domain Bacteria; phylum Bacillota; class Clostridia; order Oscillospirales; family CAG-382; genus SFLA01. The sequence continues at coordinate 10,067 of JAFOBR010000039.1, read as the reverse complement.
TCTTTAAAGCCGCCTACGGTAAGAGGATCGTAGCCGTAATCGTCGTTAATACCGTCCTGATATCTTATGTAGTCAAGCTCAAATCCGTCGATATCGTAATTTTCAAGTATATACTGATACGTGCCCAAAAGGAATTCCTGCACTTCGGGGTGTGCGGGGTTAAGGAAGCAGAAATCATCGTCATCATTAACGCAGGTATCCTTGCCGCTGTTGTTTATGTTGCGCCAGGAGGGGTTTTTATACCACACACTTCTCTTGAGATTCGAGCAGGTGGTGTGGGAGGAATAGAAAATGGGCATCCAAACGTGAAGCTCCATATCTCTCTTGTGGCATTCTTCAATATAAGCCTTAAGCACGTCAAATCCGCTGAACTTGGGGTTGTGCTCAAAATCGCTTCCCTCGGGTGCGGGGAAAATGAGGGTGGAATCGTAGAGAGTTTCTATACAAAGGGTGTTTATGCCGTTATCGTAAAGGCGCTGAACGTAATCCGCTACCTCTGTCTGTGTCTTTTGGGTGGGGCGTATCCACACGCCGCGGAATTCAACGGTGCGGCTTTCCGAGCAGGCGGAAAGGCCCTTGTTTAACAGCTCGTTGATCTGCGCAATGCAATCTGCCATTGCAGTTTCATCCGTAAGGGTTTCGTAACGGGAACGGAGAGAGGTCATTTCGTTTATGCAAGTGGTTATGTAATCGTAGTTATAATAAGCGTATGCGGATTTTCCGGCATCCCGCTTTGTTTTTAATTGGGAAATACCCATATCGATAAGCTGGATATATGCGCTTGCATCCATTTCCAGAACGATAGTCTTGGCGGATTTATCATAGCTTGCCTTCATACCGACCTTTGCGTTTTTGGAAAGCCAATCCGCATTGGTTCCGTGACCGGAGATAACAAAACCGCCCTTGGGAACGGTATTGTTGTTGCCGCCCACCTGAATAATTCTGCCTTCTGCGCTTACCAGAGCCTCATAGCCCCATTCGTTGGTGCCTGTGGTGCCGGATTTGTTGTATATAACGAGTCCGTTTTCTCCGCGGGTGCCGTTTTCAGCCGTAACGGTACGCTCTATGGTATAGTACATACCGCCAAACTGGGTGGGTTCGGTAGAAATAAGAATGGTGGCGGAGCGTGCATCGTAATAACAATACATACCCACCTTGCAGTTATCGGTTATCCAGCTTCCCATACTGCTGTGTCCCGAAACAACAAAGCCTCCTTCGGGGATCTCTGCGTTGCCCGCTCTTGCGGTAACGCTTATAATCTTGTTGTTTGCATCGACTACGGCTTCCACACCCCATTCGTTGGTGGCAGTGGTCTTGCCGAAAGCGGGGGTGTATACGATAAGCTCGTTTTCGCCTCTGCCGCGGTTTTCTGCGGTTATGCTCTGGGTCTTTTCCTCTGCGAAAACGGCAAAGGAAAGCATACCCGCGCACATTAAAACGGCAAGTAAAATAACGATTATTTTTTTCATATTACACGTTAAAGCGGAACAAAACTATATCCCCATCCTCCATTACATATTCTTTGCCTTCGCTTCTTACAAGACCTGCATCCTTTGCGGCGGTCATAGAGCCTTTTTCCATAAGCGCATCGTATGCCACGACCTCCGCACGGATAAAGCCTCTTTCTATATCGCTGTGTATCTTTCCTGCCGCTTTGGGAGCCTTTGTTCCTGCGGGAATTGTCCACGCTCTTACTTCGGGAGTACCTGCGGTGAGGAAGGAAATGAGCCCCAGCAGTTTGTATGAGGTTTTGATAAGACGGTTAAGACCGGATTCGGCAAGTCCCATATCCTCAAGGAATACTGCCTGCTCCTCTTCGTCCAGCTCGGCGATCTCCGCTTCGGCAGATGCGCAGACAATAAGCATTTCGCTGTTTTCACCTGCAATAAATTCGCCCAAAGCCTTGGTGTATTCGTTGCCATCCACTACGCTGCCTTCGTCTACGTTGGCGGCATAGATAACGGGCTTGAAGGATATAAGATCCATAACAGAGATATATTCAAGCTGTTTTTCGGTAAACTCTATGTTGCGTGCGCTCTTTCCGTCCATAAGGCCTGCGTGGAGCACCTCCAGCGCTTCCAGCTCGTCTGCGGCGGTCTTATCACCTTTAAGCTGTTTTTTAACCTTGTCGATACGGCGCTCCGTCATTTCAAGGTCGGCAAGGACAAGCTCGGTGTTTATGGTTTCCACGTCACGTACGGGGTCTGCCGTTTCGTCCACGTGGACAACCTCGCTTCCGCCGAAGCAGCGTACAACGTGAACTACCGCATCCACGTTGCGGATATGAGAAAGGAACTTGTTACCCAAGCCTTCGCCGCTTGCCGCACCGCGAACAAGACCTGCGATATCCACAAATTCAATGGTGGCGTATGTCTTTTTTTCAGGGTTGTACATTTCGCACAGACGGTCGATACGCTCATCGGGTACGGTTACCACACCCACGTTGGGCTCGATAGTGCAAAACGGATAGTTGGCAGACGCCGCGCCTGCTTTTGTAAGTGCGTTAAAAAGTGTGCTTTTGCCCACGTTGGGCAAGCCTACGATACCAAGTTTCATATTATATCTCCGATGTTTTCATATTTTTACAGTTTATTATATAATATAAAATCAAAAAAAGCAACATAAAAGTTATCGGCAAAAATATTTAAAAACAAGGCGTTTTTCGTGTTGATATTTTGCCGATAACGTGATATGTTGCTAACGCAACGTTTCGGCAGCTTTTTTCGCGTTTTCCGCGAAAAAAGGTTTCTATCCCGGGGTTCCCCGAAAACGCTATGCGTTTTTGGGGTGGGTCATTCCTCGTTCCTCGTTCATCGTTCCTCGTTAAAAAAAGCTCCGATTTCTCGGAGCTTTTTGTGTTATTGCATTTTGCTCATCTTACGCTGTGCTAACACTAACTTTGAGTACCTGCCGCCGGATTTCATTAATTCCTCGTGGGTGCCGATCTCCTCTACCGTACCTTTTTCCAAAACCACAAGCTTTGTGGAATTGCGCAGGGTGGAAAGACGGTGGGCGATTGCTATTGTGGTGCGGTTTTGGGAAAGTGCCTGCACCGCATCCTGCACCATTTTTTCCGTTTCCGTATCCAGAGAAGCGGTTGCTTCGTCAAGAATGAGTATTTTCGGGTCACGGAGTACGGCGCGGGCAATGGCGATACGCTGTTTTTCACCGCCGGAAAGGGAGGAGCCCCGCTCGCTGATATAGGTGTTGTATCCATCGGGCAGGCGCATAATAAAGTTGTGGGCGTTTGCCAGCTTTGCGGCGTTTATAACCTCTTCTGCCGTGCAATCAGGCTTGGCGTATGCGATATTATCGTACACCGTGCCGCGGAACAGATAGGTTTCCTGCAACACAACGCCGATACGGGAGCGCAAGGCGTGCTGGGAATAATCCTTAATATCCTTTCCGTCTATGGTAAGGGTTCCGCCCGTAAGATCGTAAAGGCGCATTATGAGGTTTATCATAGTGGATTTACCCACGCCGGACCTGCCGACGATACCCACCATTTCACCTTTGTTTATATCCACGGAAACGTCTTTAAGCACGTTTTCGTATGAATTATAGCCGAAATATGCGTTTTTGAAGGAAATATTGCCCTCTATATCCCCTTCGATACAATCCTCTTTATCGTAAATTTCCGGTTCTTCGTCGATAATCTCGAAGACCTTGGACATACTTGTGAAGGCTCTTGTAAGACGGCGGGGCATACTTGACATCCAGCGGAGGGGTCCGTAGATCATGGAAACGTAAGAAAGCACCAGCGCCATATCGCCAAGTCCTATCTCGTTACCCAAAAGCATACTGCCCAGAATATATATTGCGGCGTAATTTCCCAGAGAGAGTACAAAATCCGCCACGGGCATGGTGAGGTTCCATATAAGCTCGTTGCGCACGGAAACATCCCTGAACTTGCGCGCCGCTTTTTCAAACCGTTTTTTCTCGTACTCCTCGGCGCCGAACACCTTTACCACACGGATACCCGAAAAGATATCGTGCAATGCGGTGCCGCCTTCGGAATTTGCCTGCCACTGGGCGCCGTACAGACGGTGGGTATACTTCATAAGCACACGGAAAACCACCAGCATTACGGGCACGGGCAAAAGGATCACCAACGCCAGCATAGGGTTCATAACAAGCAGTATTACCGTAACCGCCACGAAGATGATGACCTGCTGTATAAGTGCGGGAAGATCGTTTACCAGAACGTCACGAAGCACCTGCGTATCCTCGGTAACACGGTTAATAAGTTCACCTGCGGTACGGCGGGAAACCCCTGCAAGGGATAATTTCTGTATGGCGTCGTACACCGTTTTACGCAGATCGGTAAGAAGCCCTGTGGAAGCCTTTACCACCAGCGTACTGCGGAGTACGGAAAGTAAAGTTCCCAAAAGTCCCGTTCCCGCCATGGCGAGAATAAGGGTGATAAAGCCCAAAAACACCTTGCTGTCGCCGGTGTCGATCCCCTTTGCGGTAATATAATCGTTTATAAGGGTACGGCTGATGCCGGGTGCGATCATAGAAACCGCAGAAATTGCAAAAACCGCAAGGAGCGAAAGGGCAATGGGCAGGATATAGGGCTTTATAAAGGGTAACAGCCTGCGAAGCAGCACTGTTTTATCCACGCAATGGGGGCAGGAAACAGACCCCAGCGCAAAGCGTCTGCCGCATTTTTCGCAATAGCGTTTTGTGTACGGGTCGGTTTCGCCGATACCTCTGCCTTCGATAAAGGATGTAAGCCGTTTCGCCGCAGACTGAAGCTCCGCGGAAACTGTCATATCCCCGCGGCATATTTCGGTAACGCCGTTTCGGCAGGTTCCCTCAATGGCACAGCAGCCGAAATAAGGGATATAGCGTATCTCGGTAAATTCGGTCATATCATAGAAGATATCGCCGTTTTCGCTGTGCAGACAAAGGGTGTTTCCATCCATCTCCCCAACGCCGTTTATTCGATTGTTGTTGAAGTCAAGGTTGAATTTTAGTAAGTTCATAAAAAATACCAAAGAGAGAATTTAATGAGGAACGAGGAACGAGAAACGAGGAATGAGGAATTACGGTAGCTTTTTTGCGCAGGAGCGCAAAAAAGGTTTCCATCATTTCTCATTCATCATTCATCATTCATCATTACAAATACAGTTCCAGTTTTCTGAAGCTCTTACGGTCCAACAAAAGATAATCCTTTATCTCGTACCTATTTCCGTCCACGTCGGTGAGGATGAGGCGGTTGCCGCCCACCTTGGCGATATTACGGTAGGTATCGTGCATAGAGAACGAAAGCTTACCCATATCGCTGTCCGCTTCCCAATAGGTATAGCCGAACTTTGCGGAAACGGTGTTTATTTTTGTTATGACGGGGCAAAAATATTTGCGCTTGAGCTCTGCGCGGATAATTTGCGCCATTTCTTCGGGCAGGGCGGATATATCCTTGATCATACCGTATTCCTTGCCGTCTTTATCCAAAACGGAAATAAACTTATCCGGCATATCGTAAGGGAATGCGCGGTGCAAAAACACTCTGCCCAGATCCTGCCAAAGAGGAGAATTATCCGATTCCCCGTCCTCTGCAAGGTCATCCTTGCCAACGGGAGGCATAAAGGCTTTTAAACCGATAAGTCCCCCTGCGGTTAAATAAAATACCGCATTTTCTGCTGTAAAATATATGGTTTCGGTTATTCCGTTCACTGTTTTCACTCCTCTATACCGATAGTCTTTAAGGCTTCCGCCTGCATCTTGTAAAGCTTGTAGTAAACTCCCTTTGCTTTAAGCAGCTCGGTTGCCGTGCCTTTTTCCGGCATTTTTCCGTTTTCCACAACCACTAAAAAATCCGCATCTCTTAAGGTGGAAAGTCTGTGGGCGATCATTATGGTGGTGCGCCCCTTTGCAAGACGGGTAAGGGATGCCTGTATCTGTCTTTCCGTCTGGGTGTCCATAGCGGCGGTTGCTTCGTCAAGAATAAGTATCTTCGGGTCACGGAGCACGGCGCGGGCAATGGAAATTCTTTGCTTTTCGCCGCCGGAAAGGTCTTTTCCTCCCAAGCCCACCATGGTTTCGTACCCTTCGGGGTATTTTATAATAAATTGATGTGCGCTGGCTATACGTGCCGCTTCCATAACCTCTTCGTCGGTAGCATCGGGACGGGCATAGCGTATATTTTCCTTTATGGTTCCGCGGAACAGATAGGTTTCCTGAGAAACGATCGCCACGTTTTCACGAAGGGATTTAAATGAAATATCCTTTACGTTTATTCCGTCTATGTAAATGCCGCCTTCGGTAACGTCATAAAGACGGGTGAGCAGGTTTACCAGAGTGGATTTGCCGGCGCCGGTCTTTCCTACGATACCCACCGTTTTTCCCGCAGGGACTTCAAAGGAAATATGGTCGATAACAACACGGTTTTCTTCATAAGAGAACACCACGTCGTCAAACTTAACGTCCCCTTTTACGCCGGTAAGAGAAACGGGGTTTTCCGCTTCCCGCACCTCGGGCACGGAATCCTTGATTTCAAAAAGTCTTTGCATTGCGTTAAGACATTCGCTCCACCAGTTGGAAACGTCTGCAAAGAACTGTAAAGGTCCGGTAATAAGCCCGAAATATGCGATAAACGCAGAAAGTGCCGCATAATCCATATTGCCGGTCTGCTTCATTACCTGCCAGCCGCCTACTCCCCACACGACGTAAAGTCCTGCCTGAAGCAAAAAGCCTATTAAAGGATAGCTTTTTGCGGAAAGCATACCCGCTTCCGCCACGGTTTCCGCGTGGGCACGGTTGCGGTTATCAAACCGCTTGCCCTCCTCGTTTTCACGGGAGAAGGATTTTACCACACGCATACCGTTGAGTACATCGGATATAAGGGAATTCAGCGCTCTTCTTCTTGCCCAGTTGCGTGCCCACAGCTTGTCAAAGGCGAGGAAGAGATATTTATATGCAAAAAAGAATATGGGAACGGTGATAAACGCAAACAGAGTAAGCAAAGGATTTGACGCCAGCATTACTCCCATTACGCAAAGCAGGGTAAGAACGTTTGTTACGAGATAGGGAAATCCATCGCAGAAAAACCAATAAAGGGTGGTTGAATCCCCGTTTACCTGTGTCATAAGTCCGCCGGTCTGACGGGAGGTAAAAAAGGAAAGAGAAAGCTTATTTATGTTATCGAAAATAAGCATCTTAAGATCATAGGTGACCTGCGCCGCCGTGCGGGAGGAAAGCGTGCCTACGATAAGGTTTATAATAAGGAAGGCGATACGCACGCCGATAATAAGCAGTACTACGGCGCCGATCATTCCGTACATACTGCCTCCTTCTTCCAAAACCTCTCCGTAAAGGAGCTGATTTGAAACGTAAGGCACCGCAACGGAAAGGGCGGAGGACGCCAAAAACGCCACAAGCAGTAAAAGCACGAATCCCTTGTACCTGCCAAAAAGGGTTGCCATTTTTTTAATGAGCTTGGTTTTTTCAAGACACTTGGGGCAAACCTTTCTCTGCTGGTCGGGATACCGCATACCGCACTTGGGACAGAATTTTTCTTTGCTGCGCTCGTCCTTGTGCTTTGCTTCGTCTATCTTCCCGTCCTTTTTCAGTTCGTTTATGCAGGCACAAATTACGTTTGCTTCGTGCTTGCAGGCGGAAGAAACGTCAAACATAGGTATAACGTCATTTCCGAAAACTGCGGTAACACGGGCGGTGGATATAAGGGTTTCGGTTTTGGGTTCGCTCATATCGGCAAGAGAATATTCACGTTTATCAAAGCAATCGAAAAGTGTTTCTCTGCCTTTTGCACCCTTTTTGTGTACTATAACGCCTTCGGCAACGTAAAGGGTTTCTTTTGTAAGAACAACAAAGGTATCTGCCTTTGTGCCGGGAAACGCCATATCCGAGCGCATTACCGCCAAAGCAGAGGAAATATCTATATTATTCTGTTCAAAAAACACCTCTGCCGCCTTGGGCAGTTCGCATAATTTAAGCATTTGCAAAAATCCTTTTTTCAAATAAAAAATCATCTATTTCACAATAACACAAACGTATGGAAAATACAATAGTTTTTGCTGTAATTTACTGTAAACTTAAGGTTGAAAAAAATTAACGCGGCAGGTGAAAAACCGTTGATACATCAACAATATCGGGCAAAAACACAAAAAATTTACAAATATGCCCCAAGATTTGTTTTGAAGAGGTATTTTGTGCTTGATTTTCCCGCGCAGGTGTGATAAACTGATTTAATAATGGAGGTGTTCCAAATGGCAAAAATTGCAATTCTCGGCTTCGGCGTGGTAGGTCAGGGTATATATGAGGTTATTAACGCAAATTCCCGTCTTATAACCGCACGCACGGGGGAAGAATTTTTAATAACACGTATTCTGGACAGACGCGTTTTCCCCGATCATCCTTTGGGAAATTGCGTTACCGGAGATATTAACGACATAATTAACGATAAAGAGATAACTGTTGTAGCAGAGACCATGGGCGGAACATCCCCTGCCTATGAATTTTCTCTTGCCCTTATCCGCGCAGGCAAAAGTGTGGTAACCTCCAACAAAGCGGTGGTTGAAAAGCACGGAAAAGAGCTTTGCGCAGAGGCGGAAAAACATGGCGTGGCTTATCTTTACGAAGCTTCCACAGGGGGCGGTATTCCCGTAATACATCCCATTCTTCACTGCCTTGCAGGAAACGATATGCAAAAGGTGTGCGGTATACTTAACGGCACCACCAACTATATACTCACCAAAATGCGGGACGAGGGCATTTCCTTTGAAACCGCTTTGAAGCAGGCGCAGGAAAAGGGCTATGCGGAGGCAGACCCTACGGCAGACGTTTCCGGCGCAGATGCGGCGCGTAAAATATGTATTCTTGCATCCCTTGCCTTTAATACCCATATCAACCTTGAAAACGTTTCCGTTATGCAGGGTATTGAGGGTGTAACGGGAGATGACGTTATTAAAGCGGAAAAGAACGGATACGCCATAAAGCTGATCGGTTGCGGCGAAAAAACGGGAGATACCGTGCGTTTGTTTGTTGCCCCCTGCCTTGTAAGCAAAAAGACAGTCTTGGGCATAACCGATGACGTTATTAACGCCGTGTCCGTTTACGGTGATTGCGTGGGCGGAGTAACCTTCCGCGGCAGAGGCGCAGGCGGAAAAGCAACCGCATCTGCCGTTGTTTCGGATATTCTGGAAGCAAGCGGCGGAAAATACGTTAAAGAATATAAAAACGAACCCCTTACCTTCCTTTCCGCAAACGAAGGAAAGGATATGCTGTATATACCCGAAACCGACGAATTTATCGAAGCAGCAAGATTGGAAGAACAGCTTAAAGTTGTTGGAAACAAGAAGTATTATAGAGTAGTTGAGATACAAGAATAAAACTATGAACTATGAACTATAAACTATGAACTTCGGAAGATTTTTGCCTGAAAAGGCAAAAATCAACCGTTAGTTTCTCGTTCATCGTTGCCGGGGTTCCCCGAAAACGCCGTGCGTTTTTGGGGTGGCTCATCGTTCATCGTTGTTTTTGTTTTTCCTTTGAAAAACAAAAAACCGAATGCTTTCGCATTCGGTTTGGTGACCCGTAGGGGAGTCGAACCCCTGCCTTCGCCGTGAGAGGGCGACGTCTTGACCACTTGACTAACAGGCCTCGCAGAGCATATATTACCACAGCAGGCGGGGATTGTCAATAGTTTTTTTATTTATGGGAAGGAGGATTTTTTAATATGCTTCCTAAAGAGCCGTATAAAAAAATACTTGTTATAGCGGCGTACGTGCTTATGGGCGCAGCGCTTGCCTTTGTTTTTGTAAAATATCTGGCAGGTGTGCTTACACCTTTTATTATAGCATACGTGCTTGCCGTTCTTTTGCACCCCTTTGTGGAATTCGTGTGCAGAAAAACCAAGATCCCCCGTGTGATAACGGTTATATTCACGGTTGTTGTTACCGTGGGTGTTGCGGGAGTTTTGCTGTATCTTATCGTTAACCGTGTTTACAGCGAAATTACCTCACTTTACCAGACCGTAAGCAACATACTTACGGAAATGAAAAACAACCCCGATTACGCAAGCGAGATTATTGATGCCATAAACG
>JAFOBR010000038.1 GCA_017381715.1 Clostridia bacterium | reverse complement strand
GAACAGCCCGATGATTCCTCCGAACCCGCAGACGAATCCGAGGAACCCTCCGAAGAGCCCTCCAAGGATGAATCCAAGGAAGATACCTCTGTTCCCGCAACCAACGATTCCGAAGCTCCTTCCGATGACGAAGGCGGCAATACCGGTCTTATTATCGGTATAGTTGCAGGCGTAGTTGCAGTTGCTGTAATAGTAGTTGTAGTTATCGTTGTTGTAAAGAAAAAGAAATAACATATAACATAAAAAGCTCCGAGTGATCGGAGCTTTTTTGTTTTTAACGATGAACGATGAACGATGAACGAGGAATTTCGGTAGTTTTTTGCGGAGCAAAAAACCGCATAATTGTTTTTGATACGTAACGTCTATTTTTCGTAAAAAGTAAGTTTTTGAAGTGAGCGATGGTAAAAACCACCCCCAGAAACCTACGGTTTCTCGGGGACCCCGGAAACGCTGTAGAAAACGTCCTTTACGAGCGTGCTGTAGTAATCTACAGCTAGCGAAATAAAGACGTTTAAAAAACGCAAAATAAAAAGAAATTCGGTAGAGGTTTACTTCTACCGAATTTTTACCTAATTTTGTAATTAAAGCGGAAGGGGCAAGCCCCTTCCCTACATTGTGGGAATTAGCTGCACAGAACTAAATACAATTTTTTGCGTTTTTGCTCTACAGTGTTTTACCGAGCGACTAATCAATGACTACTTCATGTCCCGTGGAGGCGGAGAGATACACCGCATCCAGAATCTTCATCATTTCCACGCCGTCCTCTGCGGGGTTACGGCAGGGTATACCATCGGTTATGCACTTAACGAAATGAGCGATCTCGTTTTCGAACAGACCGTCAAAGCTCAGCGCCGTGGACTGATGCATTGTCACGTTGGTAAGGTATCCGTTTTGCTGGGTGTATATCTTTAATTCGGGGTCGATCACCGCACCTGCATTACTGCCGTAAAGCTCTATCTTGCCCACATCGTGGGGGATATTAAGGCTGAAGGAAGCCTCCACCGCCAGCGTGGTGCCGTTATCGAAGCGGATAAGCGCGCTTGCCATATCCTCAACGTCGAACACGGGCTTTACCGCATCGGTTTCGGATTTATAATCCACCGTGCCCTTTATGCCGGGACGGTTTTTAAGCTTATCGTAGGTAACGCCGTATACGGATACGGGCTTGGGGTTACCCAGCAGATAACGGACAAGGTCTATAACGTGTACGCCGAGGTCGATAAGAGGACCGCCGCCGGAGCGCGCTTTTTCCCCAAACCAGCCGCCGGGGCATCCGTTACGGCGGGTATAGTTTGCCTTTGCGTAGTAGATTTCGCCGAAATCACCTGCATCGATAAAATCCTTGAGCACAGCCGCATCGTTACCGAAACGGCGTACAAAACCGATCATAAGCAGTTTGTTGTTGCGCTTTGCCGCTTCCAGCATAGCCTGAGCCTCTTCGGTATTCATCGCCATAGGCTTTTCGCACAAAACGTGCTTGCCTGCGTTAAGAGCCATAATGGTGCAGGGTGCGTGGGCGGAGTTCCACGTGCAAACGGAAACTGCGTCGATTTCGGGAAGCTCTTTAAGCATCGTGGCTTCGTCGGTATAAAGGCGGGTAACGCCGTGGCGCTCGCCCTTGTATTTAAGGGTCTTTTCGTTAATATCGCAAAATGCGTAAAGTTCTACATCGGGGCAGGCTTTATAGCCGTTAATATGTACTTCGGAAATACCGCCCACACCTACAACTGCAACTTTAAGCTTTTTCTGTTCCATAAAACAAAGTGTTCCTTTCTTTAATTTATGCCTTTTTTGCGCTTGCTTTCTTTATAACAACCAGAGTTGCTATCATAATAATTGCGGCGATAGGCAGAGTAATATACCAAACGGGCACAAAGCCTGCAATAATATATGCTACAAAGGAAACTGCCGCAACCGTTACAGCGTAAGGTATCTGGGTGGAAACGTGGGCAACGTGGTCACATTCAGCACCGGCGGAGGACATAATGGTGGTATCGGAAATGGGGGAGCAGTGGTCGCCGCAAACCGCACCTGCAAGACAAGCGGACATACCGATTATCATAAGCTCGCTTCCTGCGGGGAATACGCCAAGTACGATAGGAATGAGTATACCAAAGGTACCCCAGGAGGTTCCCGTTGCAAAAGCGATAGCGCAGGCTACAAGGAATATGATTGCGGGGAGGAATTTTTGCAGGGTATCTGCGCCTTCAAGAGCCGCTTTTACAAAATCATCGCTTCCCAAAAGTCCGGTCATGTTCTTAAGAGAGGTTGCAAACACCAGAATAAGTATTGCGGGCACCATGGCGTTAAAGCCCTTGGGCACACATTCGGTGGATTGCTTTACGGAAATAAGCTTTCGTAAAGCAAGGTAAACTACGGTGAATATAAGCGCCACAAAGCCGCCCAGAGGCAATCCCACGGTTGCATCCGTATTACCGAAAGAGCCGATAAAATCCATATAATATTCGCTTGCGGTATCAAAGAAGCCGCCAACGTAAACAAGAGCAACCACAGAGCAGAGAATAAGCACCGCAACGGGAAGGATAAGGTCAATAACTTTGCCCTTTTCGCAGTATTCCTCGGATTCGGTACTGCCTGCAGAGGATTTTACACCGCCGTGTACGTCGCCCTGCAGAGCAAGAGCTTCGTGATTTTTCATAGAGCCGAAATCAAACTTCATAAGCACCAAAGCGATAATGAACACGAAGGTGAGCAGAGAATAAAAGTTATAGGGAATAGCTCTGCAGAACAAAGCCAGAGAGGAAACGGAGTTTCCTGCCGCATCCGTAACGTCTGCAGTGTATTCGGAAACAGCCGCAGCCCAAGAGGAAATGGGAGCGATCATACAGATGGGTGCCGCGGTAGCGTCTATAAGAAACGCCAGCTTTGCGCGGGATATCTTCTGTGCGTCGGTTACGGGACGCATTACGGTACCAACGGTGAGGCAGTAAAAGTAATCGTCTATAAAGATGATTACGCCCAGAGCAAAGGTGCAAAGCATTGCCCCTGCGCGGGATTTAATGTTTTTCTGTGCCCATCTGCCAAAAGCGGCGGCACCGCCTGCGCGGTTAATAAGGCATACCATAACTCCCAGTATAACGAGGAATACGAATATACCCGCCGTGCCGGAAACGGAGGCAATAAGGCCTTCCTGTACAAGGGAATCAACTGCGGTAACGGGGCTGAAGTTTGCAAAAAGCAAAGCGCCAACTGCAATACCCAAAAGCAGGGAGGAATATACCTCTTTGGTAATAAGTGCCAGTACTATTGCAACGAGGGGAGGCACCAATGACCAGAAGCTTCCCACAAAGGGGTTGCCTTCGCTTACTGCGCCGGTTATTCCCGCAGCAACAAGCACCACCGCCACGAACAGTACGGCAAAAACTATTTTTGCGTATTTTTTCATGGTTGTTTTCTCCTTTTTTATGTAAAAAAATAATTTAAAAAAAACAAAAAGACCGAGCGTAAAGCACGGTCATAAAAAACACTTTTTTCGCAGTATTTTTCCTGATAGCACTCCACTTTCGTGACAGTACATGACATGTTCTGACATATACCAACCCTCCAAGCCCTTTGCGGCAAAAAGCCTTGGGGGATTTCGGCGGTGCTTCCTTTCACTTTTTCGGTTAAAGCCGTTTTACCTTTGAAAAAACTAATCTTAAGAACCGCGCCTCTATCTGTATGGTTTTGCATATTATATAACAGTTTTTACCGTTTTGCAATAGTTTATTAATAATTTTCCGCATATTTATTTATTTTTTTGCGTAAATTATACCAATACGTAAAAGAGGAGCTGTTTTTTGGTGAAAAGACTTTTCGTCCTTTTGGTGTGTTTGTTTATACCGCTGTTTATCGGCGGTCTTGCGGGCGGCTTGACCGTGGCAGGCTCGGGGTTGTATCAAAACATCGCTCTGCCCGATCTCGCGCCTCCCGGCTGGGTATTTCCTGCGGTGTGGACCGCCCTTTATGCCCTTATGGGGCTTTCAAGCTATTTTGCATACACCTCTCTCACAGGCAAAAGCAGGCTGTGGAAGGTGCTGTATGCAATTACTCTCGCTTTAAATTTTATCTGGCCCTTTTTGTTTTTCAAATGGCGCGTTTTCATGCTTTCTTTTTTGGTAATTCTTTTAATGTGGGCGGTGGGATTTGTGCTCACACGGGAATTCTGGGCGCGGCGTCCCATTGCGGGAATACTGTTTTTGCCATATATGGGGTGGCTGTCTTTTGCGGCATATTTGTGTTATGGAGTGGCAATGCTGAATTGATTGGCGGGACGTCGGGGACGTCGTCCCCTACACAGTTGCCACGGCTGTTCCATAATTCCTCATTAAAAAACCTCCGATGTCTCGGAGGTTTTATCTTACGGTTTTTGTATTTTCGTAATCTTTTTACCTATTTTGTTCAGACCGGTAATAATCGTATCTGTGGTAAGGCGTATTTTCTTTTTGGGGTTTTCGTTGTTAAGTGCGGTT
>JAFOBR010000037.1 GCA_017381715.1 Clostridia bacterium | reverse complement strand
TATCACTATAATATATATTATAGAGGTGAAAAATGGATTACACAAGCGCAGAAACCAGACAGCGGATATACAATTCCGTGCTTGAGGAAATGAAGACAAAATGCTCTGAGGCTTCCTTTAACTGGCTTTTTAAAAACACCGTAATAACATATATGGACCCTACGCAGGTGGATCTGCTTACACCCGATATGGTTGCCGCAAGCACCATTAACAAAAGATATCTTACCGACCTTGAAGAGGCGTTTTCCAAATATACCTTCACCGACGTGCGCGTTACCGTGACAAGCAAGATGGGCGCGCCCAAGGAAAAAAAGGAGGAAAAGGAGGACGACAGCAAGTACACAGCCTACAAGCTTCGTTACAACCCCAACTTTACCTTTGAAAACTTTGTTATCGGTTCTTCCAATCAGGTGGCGGCAAAAGCATCCTTTGCCATTGCGGAGCATCCTGCAGAGCTGTACAACCCTCTCTTTATATACGGCCCTCCCGGTCTGGGAAAGACACACCTGCTCTTTGCCATAGTAAACCACCTGCGGGATAATAATCCACATGCTGACATACTGTATAAGACGGGTGAGGAATTCACACAGGAAATGGTGGATTCACTGGTGCAGAAATCCAACGTGGCGTTCAGAGAAAAGTACCGCAGCGTGGACGTTTTGCTTATTGACGATATTCAGTTTATCGAAGGAAAGGACAAAACCCAGGAAGAGTTTTTCCACACCATAGACACACTTTTTCAACAGCAAAAGCAGGTTATAATCACATCCGACCGACCTCCCAAGGAAATTAACCTTGAGGACAGGCTTAAAAGCCGCTGTGAAATGGGACTCATTGCGGACATAAAACCGCCGGATACCGAGCTGCGCACCGCTATTTTTAAGAAAAAGAGCGTGGATATGGGTGTGGATATACCCGATAACGTGCTTACCTTCCTTGCGGAAAATATTAAAACAAATATCCGTCAGATAGAAGGCGCAATCAAAAAATTAAAGGCTCATTCCTTTATAGAGGACAGGCAGATAACCCTTGATATGGCGGTTTCGGTGCTGAGCGAATATCTTAAAACCGCCCAGACGCAGGATAACAAAGTGCAAAATATCTTTGATTATATCTGCAAAAAATACTCGGTTAAAAAAGAAGTGCTTACATCCGGCAAGAGAAACGCGGATATAGTTTATGCAAGAAACCTTTGTATTTACGCTTTGCGCACGCTTACGGATATGTCACTTAAAAAGATAGGCAGTATGTTCGGAAAAGACCACACCACTATTATAAATTCCATTTCCAACGTGGAAAACAAAATGAAAAACGAGCCCGCGTATGAACGCGAGGTAAATTTAATGCTTAAAGAACTCGGCGAATAATGTAGGGGACGATGTCCTCATCGTCCCGTTTACAAAAATTCACATCATATTTCTCTTTTTCACACACACTTTAAAAAAACCGACATTGTTTTACACAGGTTTTCAACATTGTTTCAACACTTATCTTAACAGCGCAGAAGGTTAAAAAGACAAGGAAAAAAACATTTTTTTAAAAGTTTTCCACCTTTTGAACACAGACAATAATTATAATACCTACAACAAAACCCTTTAACACTTGATTAATGCTACACTCTCTACTTCCGAAAGGAGATTTAAAAAAAATGGCTATTAAGTTTATAACCGACAGAAAGACCCTTCTTTCTCTAATACAGCCTGCTATGACGGCAACTTCAAATAAAAGCACACTTCCCGCCCTTGAAGGACTCCTTTTTAACCTTGAAAGGGACGGTGTGCTTACCGTTTGCGGTTATGACCTTGAAAAAGGCGTAAAAACATCCTCTCCCGTTTACCCGAAGGAAGTAGGGTCCGTAATACTTAACGCGCAGAAAATATATGCGATCATTAAAAATATGCCGGAATGCGAAATAGAGATAAACGCAGACGAGAAAAACGCCGTTACCATTAAAGGCGGTGCTTCCGAATTTACCATTCACGGTCTTGCGGCAGAAGCTTTCCCCAACCTGCCCGAGCTTTTGGGTGACAGATCCTTCACCATTACCCAAGGGCTTTTGAAGGAAATGATAAATTCCACCATTTTCGCCGTGGCGCAGATAGACGCACGCCCCATACTTACCGGCGAACTGTTCCAGATAGAAGAAAATAAGCTTACCATTGTGGCTCTGGACGGCGCACGCCTTGCTCTGCGCGAAGAAAAGAACGCTGTATTTGATAATAAAGATACCTTCCGCTTTGTAGTGCCCGGAAAATCCCTTTCCGACCTGTGCAAGCTGATAACGGATAACGATGAAATGATGAAGGTGGAATTTACCCGCAAGCATATCGTTTTCCGTATAGGAGACGTTATATTCTTCTCCCGTCTTCTTGAGGGTGAATATCTTGATTACACCCGCGCTCTGCCCCAGCAAAGCAAGATTTTTGTTGAGGTGGAAAGAAGCGAATTTATCGAAAGCGTGGAAAGAGCTTCCCTGCTCGTTGATGAAAGACTTAAAACTCCTCTCCGCTTCCGCTTTGAAGATAACCTGCTTCACGTTTTCTGCTCTACCCAGTACGGTAAGGTAAACGATCAGGTTCGGATCAAAAAAGAAGGGGACGATATTGAGATAAGCTTTAACAACCGTTATCTGCTGGATGCTTTGCGTGCCTGTAAGGACGAAACCATATTGGCTTCTCTTACCGGACCTTTGACCTCTATGATGCTCACCCCCGTGGGACACAGAGATTCTTCTTATATATATCTGGTACTCCCCTGCAGAGTTAAAAGCTGATGCTGATAAAAGACCTTTATTTAAAGGATTGGCGTAACGGAGAGGAGAATATACTCTCCTTTTCACCCCAGACCACCCTTATATGCGGCGAAAACGCCGCAGGAAAGACGAATATACTGGAGGGTATATGTTTCTTTGCCGCGGGAAAAAGCTTTCGTGGATGCAAGGATAAAGAGCTTATACGCTTTGGGTGTGACGTAGCCTCTGCGGATATTACCTATATATCCAACGGCGTTACAAGCAAAATGGGTGTGCGGCTTAAGAAAAACGCCAAAAAGACCTTTTTAAAAAACGGCGCTCCTATTTCCAAAATGAGCGAATTTTTGGGGGCGTTCAGATGCGTTATCTTTACACCCGACCATCTGGATCTTGTTAAGGGCGCACCCGAGGGCAGACGGAGATTTATTGATATGGCGATATGCCAGTCTTTTCCCCGCCACGTGGCATCTTTAAACGAATATAACCGTTTGCTTATACAGAAAAACGCCCATTTAAAGGGTAATGCGGTTTTTGACGAGCTGCTTGACGTTTATGACGAGCGTATGGCTGCCCTTGCCGCAAATATTACCGTAAACCGCAGAAAATATATTAAAGCTTTGGAAGAAAGCGGTAAAATTTTTCTTTTTGATATGTCGGAGGAAAGGGAGGAAATGTCCCTTACCTACGTTACCCAAAGCGAAGGGGAAACGGCAAACGATATTAAAGAAAGCTACCTTGAACTGTTTAAAGAAAAAAGGCAGACGGAAAAAGAAAAAAGACAGACCGTATGCGGACCCCAGAAGGATGATCTTTTAATACACATCAACCGAAAAAGCGCCCGTTCTTACGGAAGCCAGGGTCAGCAGAGAAGCGTTGTGCTGGCTTTAAAGCTTGCGGAGGGAGAGATTTCAAGATCCCTTACGGGAGAATATCCCGTGTTTTTGCTGGACGATGTCTTAAGCGAACTGGACGAAAACCGCAGAGATTATATTTTAAAACGTATTGAGGGACGGCAGGTTATTATTACCGGCTGTGACGAAAGCCTTTCTTCCCTGCTGCCGAAAGCACAGGTTATAAAGGTGGAGAGTGGCAAATGTTTGTAAATCTTGAAAATGATATAAGTATTAAAAAGAAAGAGATTATCGGTATTTTTAATATGGATACCGCCACCGTTTCCCCCGTGACCAAGGATTTTTTAAAGACGGCGGAAAAGGAAATGAAGATTATTTACGCCGGAAAACGTATGCCGGAAAGCTTTGTTGTGGCAGACGATGGGATTTCGGAAAGTATATATATAAGTTCGTTTTTAGCCGATACGCTGGTGAATAGAACGGAAAAATAAAGCACCCCAAAAACGCACAGCGTTTTCGGGGACCCCGCGACGAGGGACGAGAAACGAGAAACGATAAACGAGAAACGATAAACGAATGGTTGATTTTTGTTCGCAGAACAAAAATCTTCCGAAGTTCATAGTTCATAGTTCCTAGTTCCTCGTTTAAAAAACTTGCTTTCTACGAAAGAAAGGAAAAAGTAAAATGACAGATAGCATCAAAAATTACGATGATAGCCAAATACAAGTATTAGAAGGCTTGGAGGCGGTGCGCAAAAGACCGGGTATGTACATTGGTACCACATCTGCCCGCGGTCTGCACCACCTTATATACGAAATAGTGGATAACTCTATTGACGAGATCCTTGCGGGCTACTGTAAGGACGTTATCGTTGTGCTTGAAAAAGACGGCTCCTGCACCGTTAAGGATAACGGACGAGGCGTGCCCAGCGGTATTCACCCCACTCAGGGCAAGCCCACACTGGAGGTTATCTTTTCCGTGCTCCACGCCGGCGGTAAGTTTGGCGGCGGCGGTTACCAGATAGCAGGCGGACTTCACGGCGTTGGCGCATCTGTTGTTAACGCTCTTTCCAAGCGCTTGGAAGCATACAACCACCGTGACGGAAAGCAATATTACGTTGCTTTTGAGCGGGGTAATATGGTTGAAGCCATGCGTGAAACCGGAGAGACCGAGGAACACGGTCTTACCGTACGCTTCTGGCCTGATGAAGAGATTTTCGAAACTGTTGAATTTGACACAGAAACCGTACGCACCCGTTTGCGTGAGCAGGCGTTCCTTAACGCAGGCGCTTCCATTATATTGAGAGATGAGCGTGTTTCCCCCGCAACCGAAGAGCATTTCTGCTTTGAAGGCGGTATAAGAGAGTTTGTATCCTATATAAACGAGCAAAAGGGCGCGGAAAACCTTCACAGCGACGTTATATATATAGGCGGCACCAAGGGCACCTCCGTTGCGGAAGTGGCTCTGCAGTACAACGATACCTATAACGACAGTATAATCTCCTTTGCAAACAATATGCACACCATTGAAGGCGGTACCCACGAAACGGGATTCCGCAGTGCAATTACAAAGGTTTTAAACGATTACGGCAAAAAATACAATATTTTAAAAGAGGGCGACAAGCTGAGCGGCGATGACGTGCGTGAAGGTCTTACCGCCGTGGTAAGCGTTAAGCTGGTAGATGCCCAGTTTGAATCCCAGACAAAGGCAAAGCTGGGTAACTCCGAAATACGTACCCTTGTAGAAAGTATGGTAAACGAAAAGCTTGCCATATATCTTGAAGAAAACGCCGCCACCGCAAGAATAATTTTGGAAAAAGCGGTTTCCGCATCCCGTGCGAGAGAAGCGGCAAGAAAAGCAAGAGAGCTTACAAGACGTAAAGGACTGCTTGAATCCTCCTCCCTGCCCGGCAAGCTGGCGGACTGTAACGAAAGAAGAGCCGAATATACCGAGCTTTACTTGGTAGAGGGTGATTCCGCAGGCGGTACCGCAAAGGATTGCCGTGACCACCGTTTCCAGGCAATTCTTCCTCTCCGCGGTAAAATTCTTAACGTAGAAAAAGCACGTCTTGAAAGAATTTATTCTTCTACCCAGATAATTCCCATTATTCTTGCTTTGGGCACGGGTATAGGCAGTGAATTCGATATTACAAAGCTTCGCTACGGAAAGATAGTTATTATGGCGGATGCTGACGTAGACGGCGCCCACATAAAGACACTGCTTCTTACCTTCTTCTTCAGACACATGCGTCCCCTTATAGAAAACGGACACATATTTGCCGCCCAGCCTCCTCTTTACAAGGTTTACAAGGGCAAGCAGGAAAGATACGCTTTCTCCGATGAAGAGAGGGATATGTGCATAGCCGAGCTGGGCGCAGGCGCGCAGGCTGAAAGATATAAAGGTCTTGGCGAAATGGATGCAGACCAGCTTTGGGAAACCACTATGGACCCCGAGAGAAGAACATTAAAGCGTGTTACCATTGAGGACGGTCTTATGGCGGACGCGCTGTTCAGCGTACTGATGGGCGACAAGGTTGAGCCTCGCCGCGAATTTATAGAAGCAAATGCAAAATATGCAGAGAATATCGACGTTTAACAGAAAGGAGGGCTTTTTAAAAAATGGCACACGAGGAATATGATTACTCATCACACGAAAACCAATGTATTGTAAATATCGGCATTGAAAAAGAGATAAAGACAAGCTATATTGAATACGCTATGTCGGTTATAGTGGGAAGAGCATTGCCCGACGTGCGTGACGGTCTGAAGCCGGTTCACCGCCGTATACTTTATTCCATGCACGAAGAGCATCTCACATACGACAAGCCTTTCCGTAAATCCGCTACCACGGTAGGTTACGTGCTCGGTCATTACCACCCCCACGGTGACGCATCTGTTTACGATGCTATGGTTCGTCTTGCACAGCCCTTCTCTATGAGATATACTCTGGTTGAAGGTCACGGTAACTTCGGTAATATAGACGGTGACGGCGCCGCTGCATACCGTTATACTGAAGCGAGAATGGCACGCCTTGCAGGGCTTATGCTTAAGGATATAGAAAAAGAAGTTGTAGATTTTATCCCCAATTTCGATAACAAGGCAAAAGAGCCCGTTTGCCTGCCCAGCCGTTTTCCGAACCTGCTGGTAAACGGTTCTATCGGTATCGCTGTCGGTATGGCGACAAATATCCCCCCTCATAATTTAGGCGAGGTTATTGACGCTACAAAATATCTTATGGACAACCCCGAATGTACCGTGAAGGATCTTATGCAGTTTGTAAAGGGACCCGATTTCCCTACCTACGGCACAATTCACGGCACGGCGGGTATTTACGAAGCATACACCACCGGCAGAGGCAGAATTAAAGTGCGGGCAAAATGCCACTTTGAGGAAAAGAAAAACAAGACCTCAATTATCGTTACCGAGCTTCCTTATCAGGTAAACCGTTCCATGCTGCTTGACTATATGGCAACTCTGGTTAAGGACAAGCGTATTGAGGGTATTTCCGATATACGCAACGAATCCGGCAGAGAGGGTATGCGTATAGTTATCGACCTGAAAAAGGACGCAAACAGAGAAGTTGTTTTAAACCTGCTGTATAAATATACACAGCTTGAGGACACCTGCGCAATTAATATGCTTGCTCTGGTGGACGGCGAGCCCAAAACCCTCTCTCTGAAGGATATACTTACCCACTATATCAACCACCAGATCGACGTGGTTACAAGAAGGACCCGTTTTGACCTTGCAAAAGCAGAAAGAGAAGCCCATCTTTATGAAGGCTACAAGATAGCTATTGATAATATTGACGAGGTTATTAATATTATCCGTTCTTCCGCTTCTATTCCCGATGCGAAGGAAAAGCTGATCGCCCGTTTCGGTCTTTCCGAAGTGCAGGCGCAGGCTATTGTGGAAATGCCTTTGGGCCGTCTTTCCGGTATGGAAAGAAAGAAGATAGAAGAACGTCTTGCCGCTTTGTACGCCACCATTGACGAATTGCGCGGAATTCTTGCGGATGATAACAAGATAAAGCAGATAATCAAGGACGAGATGGACGATATCGCAAACCGTTTCGGTGACGAAAGAAGAACCGCCATTGAGGAAGCGGAAAACGATATCCTTATTGAAGACCTTATCCAGCGTGAGTACTGCGTTATTACCGCTACCCACGACGGATACGTAAAACGTCTGCCATCCGACACTTATTCTTCCCAGCGCAGAGGCGGTAAGGGTATTACCGCAATGGCAACAAAGGAAGAGGACTTTGTAGAGGACGTTATTATATCCCATTCCCACGATTTCCTGCTCTTCTTCTCGGATAAGGGAAAGATATACTTTAAAAAGTGCTACGAGGTGCCCGAAGCATCCCGTACCGCAAAGGGTACAAACCTTGTAAACGTGCTTTCTCTTGACGAAAAGGAAAAGATAACCGCAATCATCCCCGTGGAAGGCTTTACGGATGATAAATATATAGTTCTCCTTACCAAAAACGGCGTTATTAAGCGTGTTAACCTTATGGATTACCACACCCGCCGTACCACGGGTATATACGCTATCAACCTTGACGAGGGCGATGCGCTTCTCTACGTTATGCTTACAAACGGCAACGACGATATTATATGCGCTACCTCCAAGGGCTTGGGTATACGCTTTAACGAAAACGATATTCGCTGTATGGGCAGACTTGCCCGCGGCGTAAAGGCGGTTACTCTGGCAGATGACGATTACGTTGTGGGTGCGGCAGTTATACCGGAGGTTGACGACGGAAAAGTGCTTATCACCGTTACCGAAAGCGGCTTCGGTAAGCGTACCGACCCCTCAGAATATCCCGTGCAAAAGCGCGGCGGTAAGGGTATGATATGCCACCGTATTACCGAAAAGACAGGTAAGCTGTGCGGAATTAAGATGGTTTCCGAAACCGACGATGTGATGCTGATAACCGATTCCGGCGTGATAATACGTACTGCGGTCAACGAAATTCCCGTTTACGGCAGACCTGCGGCAGGTGTTATCGTTATGCGTACCGGCGAGGATGCAAAGATATCCCGCTTTGCTGTAGTAAAGCAAGACGAAAACACACCCCAAGAAACCGATGGTTTCTCGGGGACCCCGGAAAACACACCCCAAGAAACCGCCGAAAACGCTGATGTAACCACCGAAAATACAAACACTACCCCCGCGGAGGAATAATATATGGCTATTAAAACTTACGTACTTGATAATATCGCAGACAGAGAACAGCGCCACGCGCTGGTGACCGAAAAAGCCAGAGAGCATTTCGGCAACCCCGAGGTTGAGGTTGTTTACGGCAAACGGGGCAAGCCCTCTGTTAAAGGTATAGATAAAAAATACGTGTCCGTTACCACCACGGGCGCGGTTATGGTTGTTGTTTTCTCGGATAAACCCGTGGGTATTGACGGAGAGTATCTTGGCAGACTCAAAAACAACGAAAAAATAGATTATCTTGCTATCGCAGAGCGTTTCTTTACCGAAGAAGAGGCGGAATACGTTCGTGATAACGATGGTGACGCTGTGGCGTTTGCCAAGGTTTGGGTGCGCAAGGAAGCATACTCCAAATATACCGGCAAGGGTCTTTCCGATTTCGCAAACTTTTCTGTTTCCGACGGAGAAAGACTTAACACAAAGGTTAACGGTGTTGCGGTAAAGAAGTTTACGGTAACATTCCCTGGAAGCAACGATTACATCTTCGCCCTTGCTGGATCGGAGAATTGAAACTGTCTAAACTTCGCACAACGAAACGCAAAAACAAATAAAACGTAATAAGAAATGCGAGAGATTGTAGTTTATCTCTCGCATTTTTGTTTTTTTATTAGGTAGGAATTTGAAAACAAATTCCTTTTTATTTTGCGTTTCTAAACGCTTTTAGCCGGTGGGCAGTAGATTTCTACAGCTCCAAGGGGTCCCCAAAAAATGCGAATGCATTTTTCGGGGTTCCCGATCTACGCGTCTAAAAGACGTTTTCTGCTTTGTTTATACAGTTTCCCGCTTCAATCAGACTTTCAGTTCTACAGACGGAAGATTTCAAAAACAATTAGGCGGTTTTTTGCTCCGCAAAAAACTACCGTAGTTCATAGTTCCTCGTTCATAGTTCCTAATTCTTAAGGCTTTGTATCGGTGCAGGAATTCTGCCACCTCTTCGGATAAACACTTCGGGAGAAGCGGTATTCACCTTCATAACGGGGCCGCCGCCCAGCAGACCGCCGAAATTAAGTTCGTCCCCTGCTTTTTTGCCAATAGCGGGGATAACACGTACAGCGGTGGTCTTTGAATTTACCATACCGATCGCCGCTTCGTCTGCGATAATGGCAGAGATGATTTCGGGAGTTACGTCACCGGGGATATTTATCATATCCAGACCTACGGAGCAGACTGCTGTCATGGCTTCCAGCTTTTCTATGGTAAGACAGCCGGACCGAGCCGCGTCGATCATACCTGCATCCTCGGTTACGGGGATAAACGCGCCGGAAAGACCGCCTACGTGGGAGGAAGCCATTACCCCGCCCTTTTTAACCGCATCGTTAAGCATAGCCAGACAAGCGGTGGTGCCCGTGCATCCGCAGGATTCCAAGCCCATTTCCTCTAAAATGTGGGCAACGGAATCTCCTATAGCGGGAGTGGGAGCAAGGGAAAGATCCACAATACCGAAGGGGACTTTAAGTTTTTCGCTTGCCTTCATAGCAACAAGCTGACCCATACGGGTTATCTTAAAGGCTGTTTTTTTGATAATATCCGCAATTTCGTTTATACCTGCGTCCTTGGGTGCTTTTGCGATGGCGCTTCTTACAACGCCGGGGCCGGAAACGCCTACGTTTATAACACAGTCAGGCTCGCCCACGCCGTGGAAAGCGCCTGCCATAAATGGGTTATCATCGGGAGCGTTGCACAGCACAACCAATTTCGCCGCGCCGATACAATCTCTGTCTGCAGTGAGCAGGGCGGTTTCCTTTACCGTTTCACCCATTAACCGTACCGCATCCATATTTATGCCTGCTTTTGTGGAGCCGATGTTTACGGATGCGCATATATGCTCGGTTTCCGCCAAAGCACGGGGAATGGAACGGATAAGCTCTTTATCCCCTGCCGCAAAGCCCTTTTGCACCAAAGCGGAATAACCGCCGATAAAGTTTACACCCGTTTCACGGGAAGCTTTTTCAAGAGCGTATGCGAATTTTATGGGGTCTTCCCCTTTGCAGGCGCCTGCAAGAATGGCGATAGGCGTTACGGCAACACGCTTGTTTATTATGGGAATACCGAGTTCTTTTTCTATACCGTTTGCCACGGGCACAAGGTTTTGGGCGCAAAAGCAAATTTTATCGTAAACCTTGGCAGCCGCCTTGTCCATACACGGGTCGATACAATCTGTAAGGGAAATTCCCATGGTAACCGTACGTATATCCAGATGCTCGTCCTCGATCATTTGTATGGTTTCAAGAATATCTCTTGTTTCTATCATTGTTTTTTACACCTCAGATCCTGTGCATGGAGTTAAAGATATCCTCGTGCATAACGTGCACGCGAAGATTATTCTGTGTTCCGATCTCTGCGGCGGTGTCTACAAACACACCGAATTCGCAGTCTATTTTGCTGATATCGCACATCATTATCATACAGAACATATCCTGCATGATCGTCTGTGTAACGTCTGTTACGTTAACATTGTGGTTTGCGCAAAAGGAGCTTATTTTTGCAAGTATACCAACGGTATCCTTACCTACTACGGTAATTACAGCTTTCATACGTAAAACCTCCGAAAAGGGTATTTTTTATATAATACCACAGTTTTTTAAGTTTTTAAAGGGTTTTTGCGCAAAAACAGGAACATTTATTTTGGTTGACGAAAAGAGTAGGATGTGGTATAATCTTTAGGAAAAAGCAAAGCTTTTTGAAAACTATGAACTATGAACTATGAACTATGAACTTCGGTAGCTTTTTTCGCGGAAAACGCGAAAAAAGGTTTCCATCCCGGGGTCCCCACAAAACCGCAGGTTTTGCGGGGTGGTTCGTTTATCGTTCCTCGTTCATAGTTCATCATTACCATCCTTATCCGCCACACAAAAACATCTTGACAAAACACATTGTTTGTGTTACAATAACCGTTGGCAATTTAGCTATAATTTAAAAAGGAGAAAATTTGACATGAAGAAAATTGCATTTATTCTTGCTCTCGTTATGGTTTTTGCAGTTGCTCTCGTTGCTTGTGACGAAACTCCCGCAGAATCTACTCCCGTAACAAATGAATCCACCCCCGCAGATGAATCTACTCCCGCAGATGAATCTACCCCCGCAGACGAATCCGTTCCTGCAGACGAATCTGTTCCTGCAGACGAATCCGTTCCCGATGAAGAATCTCAGGCTCCCGCAGCAGAAGTTGGCGAACTCGTTTCTGTAGGCAAGACCTACACCGCTACTCA
Source organism: Clostridia bacterium (assembly GCA_017381715.1). GTDB lineage: Bacteria > Bacillota > Clostridia > Oscillospirales > CAG-382 > SFLA01. The sequence continues at coordinate 816 of JAFOBR010000037.1, read as the reverse complement.
GCAGTTCCGTCAGGGCGGCCAGGATGTAGGTTGGGGCTGGGACGCAAACGCTCCTGTTGCTTATCCCGATGAAGAAGGCGTTACCCTTACCGACGGCGTTAAGGAACCCACCGAAGAAGATGATTACTCTGCTGCTATCTGGGCAGGCTACAGCTACCTCGTTCCCGATTACGCAGGCGCACACGTATTCGTAATCGACCTCGGCGAAGCTATGTCTCTCGCACAGGTTTCCGTTTGGTACGGTACTGAAGTACTTTCCAACGGTATCGGCTGCAAGAACTCCACCATCTCCGTTCGTATCTCTGAAGACGGCGAAAACTGGACCGAAGTTGGTTCCGTTGCTACCGGCGCTGAAGACGAACTCACCCTCAAGGTTAAGGAATTCAAAGTAAACTTCTCCGGCAGCGGCAGATACGTTGAAATCAGCGTTGCACGTGACGGTTGGGCTTTCCTTTCCGAGCTTGAAGTATACGCAGCTAAGTAATTCGGCTTATTAAAACATAAAAGCTTAAAAAATATGGCGAGATAGGATATTTCCTTTCTCGCCATTTTTGTCGGGGTCCCCAAGAAGCCGTAAGGCTTCTTGGGGTGATTTGTTTGTTTTTTACGTATATAGCCTGCGCGGGAATTTTAAAAACAAAAAATGCATTGACAAATCGGATAAATTATATTAAAATGTTCTTATAATCTTTAAAAAGGAGAAAATTTGACATGAAGAAAATTGCATTTATTCTTGCTCTCGTTATGGTTTTTGCAGTAGCTCTCGTTGCTTGTGACGAAACTCCCGCAGAATCCTCTAACCCCGTAACCGAATCC
>JAFOBR010000036.1 GCA_017381715.1 Clostridia bacterium | reverse complement strand
TATACGTCCCCTTCAAAATCGAACAGCTCTACATCTGCCCAAATAGCGCTTTTTCCGACTTTATCGTGGGCCTCACGCAGCGCTTTCAAGTATGCACCCGTTTCCTCGGGGATGGATTTACGTACGCCAACCTCGTCCTGATAAGCGATAAAATCTACGTCCATACGCATAAGCTGATCTATGTATTTTTCATCAGTAACTATTCTTCTCGTGCCGTAAGGGGCGATGAGGGTTTTGGTGCCGGGAGCAATTTTGCGAATATAAGCTCCGTATGTGTTTACGTAGGTAATAAAATCTTCGTGGAAATATCCGTCTGCTCCCGTTTCATCGGGGTAATACCAGCCGTAAAAGCTTTTGTACGTGCCGAATTTTTCCCACAGCTGCTTCATTGCTTTAAAAGCAAGGGCGGTAACTTCGGGTGAAACCATATTTTTATATGCGTTGGTGCATGGGCCGTAGTACCCGCAGGACATAAACACCTTCATACCCCATTTATCGCATTCGTCCAGCAAAACCTCCAAAGGGTTCTTGCACACCATATCTTCGGGGAAAGGATATATATCCGTTTCGAAATATGCTTCCGCATAATCCGTATATACAAGAGAGGAACACAAAAGCACAAGATATTCCATACCGATATCGTGCATTTCCTTTATTTTTGCCCGCCACTGACTTTCCGTAAATTTACGGCAAACAGGGTTCCAGTATTTGCCCTCTTTGGCGTTATGGTGTCTGAATTCAAACCAAGTGCCTTTTATCATTTTCATATACAGTACCGCCTTTTGAGTTTGAAGCTATTATAGCAAACCAAAACCCGTTTTGCAATAAAAATAAAGCAACCGCAATTACGAGGTTGAATCAATAACAACCAATGCGTCATTGCATCGGATCTGTTCCTATGATATAATAACATCGCTTCGAAGCTGATCAAAATTAAGCAAAGGAGATAATAATGTTTTATTTATCGGAAAATCTAAAAAAATACCGCATTATGAAAAACCTTACTCAAGAAGATGTTGCGGAATATTTAGGGTTGACCCCCCAAAGCATCTCAAAATGGGAACGCGGTGAATGTTATCCAGATATAACGTTTCTGCCCGCATTGGCAAACATATTTGAAACAAGTATAGATCTGCTTATAGGTATGGATACGATACGAGCGCAAGAGACACGCTACAATATTCATAAAAAAGCTTCAGAATTTCAACGTGACGGTGATTACGTTTTCGCAGAGAAAGTATATAGAGATGCATTGCTGATATATCCAAACAAACCCGGCATGATTCTGGGCCTTGCGGGAGTGTTAGCTTTGCAGAACAAATCCGAGGAAGCGATCGAATTAACAGAGCGTGGATTGCCTATGTCTGTTAACGAGAAGCAAAAAGCAACAATGCGTGCCGCGCTTTGCTTTTTATATCTGAAGTGCGGAAAAACCGATAAAGCAAATGCTCTCGCTTCCGAACTTCCTCATACAAGAGAAAGCCGCGAGGCAATTCAGCCTTTGATACAAAAAGGGCTTGATGAATCCGAAATAAACGCCAATATTCGAAACATACTTCTTGGCTGATGAAAAGTATAAAGATTTTAAATAATTGCTTCAAAAACCTATCAGCCTCTTTATACCGTCTGCAATCACCCTAAGACTCCTTACGGAGTCCCGGTGATTCTAACAACAAAGAACACCGTAAAAATCCGCGGTGTTCTTCTTCGTTTTATTATCCTCTTTTTATTACGTTGAGTGTTGCGGTCTTTGCGATACGCTCTGCGGATCTGCCGATAATTCTGCCGATAGCGGCGCCCGAGGTGCCCTTTAAGGTTATATCCGCTTCTTTTGCCGTGAGATTTTCTCCGTGTAATTCGCCTGCGCCGGTTATGCAAAGCTCCAGCATAGCTATGCTTCCTCCGCAGGTTATATCTCCGCTTCCCGTAATATTTGCGCCTAAAGCGCGGGTCAGTTCGTTTATATTTATATCTCCGCTGCCTGCAATACGCAGATTTGCCGTACCTGCACGTGCACCCGAAATATCTCCCGAACCGTTTATCTGGGCAGACAGCATTTCGCCAAAGCTTCCGCAGGTTATATCACCCGATCCGTTTATCTGAAGCACGGTATTGGTTTGCACATTACCTGCATTAACGTCGCCGGAGCCGTTTATTACCACGCTGAGCCATTCTCCCAAATCACCTATGCTTATATCGCCCGAGCCGTTTATATGCATAGTACCTCTTTCAAAGGTAAAATCGGTTTTCAAAGATCCGGAGCCGTTTATATGACAGCTTAAGCCTTCTCCTTTTTCAAATCCTGCGTATATAACAAGTATATTTTTTGTGTTCCGTCCGTTATTTCCGTTTGCGCTCTTTACCTGAACGCGCAGTACGCCGTCGGCAGTAAAGGAGGAGTCGATAAGTGAGATGAATTTTGCGTTTCCCTCGGCATGCATACCGTAAGAACCGTCCCGCGAAGGACGTATCTCTATATCACAAGGGTAGTTATTGGATATTTCCAGAGATGAAAATGGGGTAAACTCCTTATCAAGCACGGTTTTGCCGATTTCGGAATATTCACGCACATCGTCTTTCTCCCGTTCGATAATACGTATTTCCCCCGGGCCGCAGTTTATTACCAGATTATCCGAAAAATCTGCGTAGCTTCCGTCGCTGAAAGTGACACGTATATCATCGCTGTGCTCCGTTTTTTTATCGGAATAGCACAGGAGATTGCCCGATATTCCCACCAGAGCCAGACCTTCGTAATATTCGCTTACAGCTTTTTCTTTTTCTGTTTTTTCGCCGAACAGTTCTCCCACCGAAACGCCCAAAACGGATGCTATTTCGGGGAACAAGGTTACATCGGGAAGTCCTTCCTCTCGCTCCCATTTGGAGATAGCCTGTGGAGTTATAGAAAGCTTTTCTGCCAGTTCGTTTTGTGTCATGCCCTTTGCGCGGCGCATTTCAACAAGTCTTTTTCCGAAATTTTTTATTCCGTTGTTTGCCATAAAAATACTCCTTTAATACTTTTCTGCGCGCAAGAATATATTACCACGCATCCACACGCTTTTCAATAACCGCACAGTTGCGAAAAAACCGCGCTTTTATTCGTTTTATGCCTATATAATACATCGCAAGCTTCAAAAAATCAACGGTAGGTTTAGCCAAACGTTTTTATAAACACAAAGTTTATATTTTTTACGGCAGTGTTGAAATGGCGTCAAAAATATGATAATATAAAATAAGCGAGGTGAAATTACTGTGAAGAAAACTATATGCTTGATACTGTGTTTATTGCTTGTTTTGTCCTTTTGCCCCGTGGTATCGGCTCAAAGTCCGATAATTAAAGGAATATCCGACGGGCAGACGGTTAACGAGGACATAGAAGTATACTGGGATAAAATAAATACCGCCGAATATTACACGGTAAACGTGAGATACATTCAAAACAGCGACTCCGGCCCCTTGGCGTATGATGCGGTGAAAACCGAAAATACATCCTTCACCTTGGAAAAAAAGGTAATGGACGTTTACGGGCAGGGCTCTTACCGAGTTTGTGTAGGCGCCTGCATAAACGGAAAAATGCATTATTCCCCCGTGGTTATATTTGTTTACACAGACGTGGTATCGCCCATATCGGGCAAGACGGTGGTCTGCTTCGGGGACAGTCTTACTGCAAACGGTGTTTGGGAAAAACAGCTTTCCGCACGGTTCGGCGCACGCTTTATAAACGCGGGTGTCGGCGGCACCACCACGGAAACCTCCAGAGAAAGATTTAAAACAGACGTGCTGGCGAAAAATCCCGATATAACCCTTATTTGCTTTGCATATAACGATGCGGTGAAGATAGACCGAAAAGCATCCCGTGTTTCTTTGGAAAGATACAGAGAAAACCTTGTGTATTACGTTAGCTCGCTTAAAGCTGCGGGAAGCGATGTTATTTTATTTTCACCCAATTTGGTTATAGAAGAATATTTTAACGCAAATCCCTTGCACCCCGGTGAGGATTATATAAAAGACGGGGGTATAAACGCACTTATTTCCAGATATACGGATATAATGGCAGAGGTTGCCAAGGAATACGGAATATATTATTTTGACCTTGCCGCAGAATTTGCAGACAAAAACCTTTATTCCCTTATAAATACAGACGGAACCCACCCCAACACAAAGGGATATACCCTGTACGCAACGGCATTGGGTGATTTTATTCAAAGCAAATATTCAAAGACCGCCGTTATCGGTGATATAAACGGTAACGGACGGGTGGACACCTCGGATTACCTTATATGCAGACGAATGGTTTTGGGAACGTACAATTCGAATATGACACAAAGAGCAGTGGCAGACCTTAACCAAAACGGCGAAATCGATGCAAACGACTATATACGAATAAAACGGATATATCTCGGTTCTTATACCGTAAAGGAGTAAAAAATGAAAGCGTACGAAAGATTACTTAAATACGTTACCTTCCCCACCTCTTCCGATGAAAGAGCAAACACCTGCCCTTCCACCGAAAAGCAGTTTGCTTTGGCAAATTATCTGGCGGACGAGATGAAGGGAATGGGACTTACCGACGTAACCGTAGATAAAAACTGCTACGTTTACGCAACTCTTGAAGCAAACACACAAAAAGACCTGCCCGTTATAGGCTTCATCGCTCATCTGGATACTTCCCCAGATGCGCCGGATCACCCCGTTAACCCCCGTGTTATCCAAGACTTCGACGGAAAGGATATCCCCCTTAATGAGGATACGGTTATGAAGATATCCGAATTCCCCTTCCTTGAAGGCTACAAGGGAAAGACACTTATTGTAACCGACGGAAACACCCTTTTGGGGGCAGACGATAAAGCAGGAATTGCAGATATCCTTACCGCTGTGGAAATGCTGATTGCAAGCGGCGAAGAGCACGGCAAGATAAGAATTGCCTTTACTCCCGATGAAGAGATAGGCGCAGGGGCAGACCTTTTTGACGTAAAGGGATTCGGTGCAGACTGGGCATACACCGTGGACGGCGGCTCTTTGGGAGAAATTGAATACGAATGCTTTAACGCTTCCCACGCCACGGTAACGGTTTCGGGCAGAAATATTCACCCCGGAAGCGCAAAGGGCAAAATGATAAATTCTGTTTTGCTGGCAATGGAATACCATTCCATGCTTCCCGTTTTTGACAGACCCGAAAACACCGAAGGCTACGAAGGATTTATTCATCTTAACGATATCCGCGGCGACGTGGAAAAAACGGTGATGGATTTTATTATCCGCGATCACGATGCGCAAAAGCTTGAACAGAAAAAAGCGGTTATGACAGCGGCGGCGGAATATATGAACGTAAAATACGATAATTCCGTAAAGGTGGATATTACCGACAGCTACCGCAACATGAAGGAAATGATACTCCCCCATTTCCATATTATAGAAGATGCGGAAAAGGCGATGCGGGAGTGCGGCGTTGAACCGGAGATCATCGCTATACGAGGCGGTACCGACGGCGCACGGCTTTCCTTTGAAGGTCTGCCCTGTCCCAATATCTGCACCGGCGGAGGAAACTTCCACGGCAGATTTGAATTTGCCTGCGCGGATGATATGGAAAAAACCGCAGAAATAATAAAGAAAATTATCACCAACGCGGTAAAATAAAAAATCAGATACACAAAATTCAAAGGCAAGCAGAACCAAACTGCTTGCCTTGTTTTTTTAAAATAGTTTTATTGGGGGTTTTCGGGAGTGGGCATTTGCTTATCCGTTCTCTTTGAAAATACGGTGACTGCGAAGAAGCCGAAAGCGATAACAAGAGAAGCAATGGTAGCAATACCGCCCACGTAAGGAAGCGAACATATTATCGCCAGAGTTGTGGTTGCAATAACCGCAGAAAGGAAGCGGTTCATTGTGGGGAACAGACGGGCTCCCAGTACGCTGCCCGCAAAAAGCTGGGAAACGCTGATAAGCGCCATATACAAAAACAGCAAAGCCGAAGCTATTTCCATACTGAGCATAAACATAAAGGCGGCAAAGCCGGGTATGGAAATAAGATACAGCACACCGGAAAAGGAAAAACGTACGGGATGCGCCTTAAGCACCTCTGCGGTGCGGCGGGTATGCTTGCCGAAGATAAACTGTATTATAAGCGCGCCGGCAAGAGCATATATGATAACGGAGGGAAGTTTTACAAGAGTATCTCTCCACACGTTTACTTTATTCCAGGTAAGAGAATCAAAATAACCCACCGCATCGGAATATCCATCGGTATCGTTACGATAAGGCGCGGAAACGGAATTTACCGTCACGTTATTGATCGTGCAATCCGAAGCAAAGCTTACGTCATCCGAATGAATTTCTGCGTTATCGTTAATGGTACCCTTTATAACCACCTTTTGAGCGTAAACCACAAGGGTATCACAGCTTCCTTCAAAAACAAAGGTGCCTCCGGTGTATGCATATATAGCATTTGCTTTTACGTTTTTACCGATATTCGTATCCGTTCCCGCAAAGGTAAGGTTGCGGCAGGAAAGATCATCCAGAACGGTTTCAAAGGAAAAGAAACGCATACTGCCTCCGATAACCGCATCTTTTACGGTGAGGGAGGTGAAAAATCCCAGCAAATCTCCGCCAATGCTTCCTCGTAAATTATGAGCACCGCCGGTGAGATTTATATAATCACCCTCTACTTCCAATTTTTCCGTAGGGTCTGTACCGTTTTCCGTTACGTTGCCTGCACCGTCGTCCAGCGTATATGCGTATACGGGCAGAGCGAGTACGGCTGTCAACAGAAAAAGGGTGATGATAATTGCAAAGATTTTCTTCATATATTCGGCTCCTTTTGGTAGTTAAAGGGGATTATACTACAAACCGCCCCGTATTTCAAGAATTAAATTGTAAACTAACGCATAATATTTGTTAACGAAAGGGGGCAAATCCCATTGCACAGAAAAAACAGTCTTTTGCAAAGCGCTTTGGCGATCACCGCCTTTTCTCTTGCCGTTAAATTTTTCGGTATGCTGTTCCGTCTTTACCTTACTGCCCGTATCGGCACCGAGGGAATGGGTCTTTACCAGCTCATAATGTCGGTATACGGATTATTCACCACCTTTGCCACGGCGGGACTTACGGTAACCGTTTCGGGGCTTGCTTCCGAAAAGCTTATAACCGACGGAAAAAGCGGTGCGACCCTTTTGCTTCACAGAGCCATACGGCTTTCCTTGTTTATAAGCGTGCCTGCGGGAATAATAATGTTTTTTGGGGCGGACATTACCGCTGTGCGGTTTATTGGGGACATATACACCGCCCTGCCCTTGCGGATACTTTCCCTCTCTATGCCGTTTATGGCTGTTGCCGCCTGCTATAAAGGATGTTTTTTTGCGGTAACACAGCCGTTAAAGCCCTCTATCGCCTCTTTACTTGAGCAAAGCATAAAAATATCCGTTACGATAATACTGCTGGGCACCTTTATGAAGGGAAAAAGCGACCCCGTTTCCCTTTGCGTGGGAACGGTTTTGGGAATTACTCTGGGGGAAATATGCTCAACCTTAATACTTTGGGCGATGTACGCTTTTAAAAAGGAAAAATCCCCTTTGCCCACGGAATTAAAAAGGGAATTTGATAAAGACATACGCTCCGTGTGCTTTCCCATTGCCGCAAGTGCCTGCGTAACGGGGATTTTACATACCTGCGAAAGCGTGCTTATACCAAAAATGCTTATGCTTTACGGCGGAAACCGAGAAAGCGCACTTTCCGATTTCGGAATTATACGGGGTATGGCAATACCTTTGCTGTTTTTCCCCTTTTCCTTTTTATCTGCGCTTATTTCCGTAACGGTGCCTGAAATATCCCGCCTTAAAGCACTTAAAAACAAGGATGCGTTAAAAGAGCGCACTTCAAAAATACTAACCTACGCTTGGATGTTTTCTATCTGCGCAGGGGGACTTTTCTTTTTGTTTCCCGATACGTTTTCACTTGCGTTTTACCGCACCGACGAAGCCGCACGGGCAATACGTATTCTGGCGGCGGTAACTCCCATGATGTATATAGAAACCATTACCGACGGTATGCTTAAAAGTATCGGAGAGCAAATGTGGACCTTTATGACGGGGCTTATAAACTCCGCTTTAAGAATTATTGCGGTGCTTACCATATTATCCCGTACGGGTGCGGAGGGATATTTATGGCTTTTGGTTGTATCCAACGTATTTTCCTACGCAATGTGCGCTTACCGTATGAAGAAAAAAGCAGGCTCTGCCCCCAAATTGTTCAAAGGAATTATCCTTCCCCTTATATGCTGTGCCCTTGGAGGAATTGCCGCAATGGGAATAAAGGAATATGCTTTGGGGATATACCCTCAGGCGGTCTGCGTAACGCTTACCTATTTAAGTATAACCGCCGCAGTATATTTTTCCGTTAACAAGCTGTGGAAAATTTACGCCGCATAACGGCTTTTCTGCCGCCAAGACTGAAAAGAGCCACAGAAAATATGCCAAACGAAACAAAAAAGATAACCGATGAAATACGGCTTCGTAAAAATGGCATTTTTAACGTTTTTGCGGGAGGAAAAAATCTGTTTCCCGATGAAAGCGGCAGAATATGCCGTATTGAAAAAGCATTAACGGTTACGGAAGCTGAATTTGAAGAGTGTGTGTTTTTGCTTTGCAAAGGGTCTGTATATTCTTATGACGACAGTATACGTCGGGGGTACATACCCATTCCCTACGGGCGTGCAGGGGTGTGCGGAAACGGGGTTACGGAAACGGGAAAAATGAAAAAGCTAAAGGAAATAACCTCTGTTTCTTTGCGGATACACCGAAATATAGATAATTACGGAAGAAAGATAATAAATATTTACAAGCAAATCGGATTAAAAGGAACCCTTATATATTCTCCGCCCGGAATGGGAAAAACCACTTTACTTCGGTCCGTGGGGCTGATGCTGGCACGGGGAGAAGGAATACGCCCTTACAAGGTGGGATTTGCGGATGAACGGGAGGAAATTATTCTGCCCGACACAAACACGGGGATAGCAGACGTGTTTTCCGGATGCCCGAAGCAGGTTGCGGTGGAAATGCTGACACGCACCATGTCTCCCGAGGTTATCGTATGCGATGAAATAACTCCATCCGACACGGAGGAGCTTATTCATTCCACGGGAACGGGAGTATTTTTAATATGCTCCTGCCACGCGGAAGATAAAAAGGAGCTTGAAGCAAAGCCCCATATACGTGCTCTTATGGAAAAAGGCTGCTTTGGGATACTTTCAAGAGTTAAACGGGAAAACGGGGTCTACGGTTACGTAACGGAGGTATTATGAAAGCGGTTATAGGCGCCGCAGTAATTTGCATATGCTTTTTTATGCTGGGCAAAAAGGCTACGGAACGGGACAGAACGGCGGTAAAACATCTTTACGGAGTATTGAAACTTCTTCGGCACATAAAAGACTGTATATCCATATCTCTTACTCCCCTTCCCGATATATACAAAACCTTTGAATTTAACGAAAAATATATGGCGGAATTTGAAAAAAAGCTGAAATCCGGCGGATTTGCGTATGCTCTTCAGGATCTGGTCTTGCCCGAAGAGGCGTACCTTCCCTTGCGGGAGCTTGCTTTTGCTTTGGGAAAAACAGACAGCGAAAACCAATGCAAAAAGCTGGAAAGCACCATAGGAATATTGGAAACGGTATACCGCCGATTCAAAGAAACCGAACAACAAAAAAGCAAAAGTATACAAGCGCTGTTTTCTCTGGCAGGAGCAGTAGCGGCAATACTGATGTTCTGACAGAGAGGATTTTTTGGGCTATGAACGTTACCCTGATAATTAAAATAGCCGGCGTGGGACTTTTGGCAAGTGTGGCATGCCAGATACTGCAAAAAAGCGGAAAGGACGAGCAAGCCACCTTCGTAAGCATTGCAGGGGTAATTACGGTGATGATAATGCTGGTAAGCGAAATAGGCAGTCTGTTTTCCTCCGTAAAAGGAATTTTCGGGCTGTGAGCATTATTGCTTTGTGCGGTGCGGCACTCATCGCTTTGCTGGCTACTGCGGTCATACGGGAATTACGCCCATCTCTTGCCCCTTTTTGCGGCGCCGCAGTGGGACTTGTATTCTTCGGTTACGTTATAAAAAGCGTTGCACCGGTAATAGAATTTATTAAAAAAATGGATTCTCTGGCGGCAGGAGGAATATCCGTAATGATAAAAGCTTTGGGGATTGCGGTATGCTGTCAGATAACTGCCGAAATATGCAAAGACTGCGGCGAAAACGCATTTGCATCCAGAGTGGAGCTTATGGCAAAGATAAATATTCTTTTGCTTGCTCTGCCTCTTATAAAGGAAATTGTAACCGTTGCGGGAGAGCTTGCGGGATGAAAAAATGGTTGTTGTTTATTATTTCTTTTATACTTGTTTTCGGTTTTCCCATGCGGTGCGTTGCCGCCGTAGATGCGGAAACGGTAATATCCGATGCCGGGGGAGAAACGGCTGACTTACCTCCCGCAAATCTTGTACACCACGCTTTGTCTTTAATCTTTTCCGTCTTTTCGCAAAACGGAAAGGGAGTTATTGCCCATACAGCAGGTATTCTTGCCGTTTGTGTATGCGCAGGGGTTATGAACAGCTTTAAAAATTCCTTTCCCTCTCTGGGCAACGCAGGCGAATACGTAAGCATACTGGCGTTATCTGCCGCCTCATTTGCCGCGGTAAACGGAGTAACGGTTTTTGTTAAGCAGGCAACCTTAAGATTTTCCCAATATTTGTTAAGCCTGCTTCCCGTAATGACCACTATGTACGTTTACGGCGGAAGCACGGGGGCGGCTGTGGCTTCCGCTACCTCAATAGATCTGTTCTGCACCGTAATAACCGTTATCTGCAACACGGTACTCACCCCCTTGGTAAACATATGCCTTATACTTTCCCTTACCGCCGCCATACCGGGATGCGGTTCGGTACAGCCTATTGCAAACGGAATAAAAAACCTTTCAGCTTCCCTTACCGCCTTTGTGTTTTCCATACTGGGCTTTGCGGTTTCGGTACAGACGGTAATATCCGCCGCAGGAGATTCATACGCTGCAAGAACGGTGCGGTTTGCCTCCGGCGTATTTATCCCCGTTATCGGAAATATGGTGGGAGAAGCATCCCGCACCGTGCTTTCCGCTGTGGCGAAGGCAAAATCAATAATCGGTCTGGGGGGAATCACCGCATTACTTACCATAGTCGTGCCTCCCGTGGCGGTGGTGGTAATGTATAAACTGGGAATACTGTTTTGCGCATCAAGTGCCAAAATGCTGGGATGCGAAAAAGAAGCTCATCTTTTATACGATATTAACGGAATTTTCGGGGTTTTGCTGGCGGTAATGCTGGGGACTTCCCTTGTGGGCTTGCTTGCAATAACAGTATTCGTCTGCGCAGGAGCAAAAGCATGAAGGAGTGGGTATTTATTATATTTACCGTTTCTCTTGCGGGAGGGATAATAAATCTGCTGGCGGCAGGCGGCGCAGGCGAAAAGCATATAAAACTGCTTTGCGGAATCATATGCGTTTACGTTACGGTAATGCCCGTAACCCATTTGATAAAAGACTTTGAAATGAAAAAGCCCGAAGAGATATCAAAAACCGTTTCTCTGCCGGACGGAAACAAATACGTGGAAGAAAAGACAAAACAAAGCATAAAAGAATATATATGCTCATATCTTTTGGAGGAAGGAATAATTTGCGGCGACGTGAACATAGAAATAACTGTGAACGATACGGAAACGGTGATCGGAGATATAATTGTTTACGTAGATGAAAAAGACCTTTCCAAAGCAACGAAAATGCTGGGGGAATATGCCGAGGTGATATCCGACGGATAAAGAAAATCTGTTTTCAAGACTTTTTAAAATAAAAGGAGTATGGCTTTTGTTTCTCGCTTTGCTGGCAGGAGCCTTGCTTATGCTGTGGCCCGAAAGCGGGGAAAAAACAAAAAACACAGAGTTTCCCGATTCGGAAGAATACCGCTTACAGCTTGAAGAGCAAACGAGAAAGCTTATAAAAGAGCTTGAGGGAGTTTCCGATTGCAGGGTGATGATAACCTTGGAAAGCGGTTACGAATATCTGTACGCATCCGACCAGACCCTTGACCGCGCTTACGATAATTCGGGAGTCCTGCTTTCCAGCAAAGCGGATAAAAAATATATTCTGGAGGGAAACGGAAACCCCATAATTATTTCCGAAACTCCCCCCGTGGTTTGCGGTATTGCCGTGGTGGCAAAAAATATTTCCGCAGAGACCGAATACAAAATAGTGCGGCTTTTGCAGGCGGTATACGGAATATCATCCAACAGAATATCTGTGCAAAGTTAAACAAAAAAATACATACATTAACGGAGGCAACAATGAAAGAATTTACCCTGTGGAAAAAAATTAAAGAATATGAATGGAAAAAACTGCTTAACACAAAGAATTTCGTTATAGCGGGATGTCTGGCGCTGGTGGCGGCGGCTATCGTGGTTTCGAGTATTATTTCATCCCCCGGCGATGCGGACACGGTGGGTAACGAAAGCAATAAGACGCTGGGCAACGCAGTGCTGGCAGACGGCACTCTGGCAGACGGAGACAAAGAAGACAACAAGGAAGAAAACGCAGACGCAACCCAAAAAGAGGATAATTTCTTTGCATCTGCAATTCTCAACCGTGAGCAGACCAGAGACGAATCCATGGAGGTGCTTAACCAGCTTGCAAACAATCCCGACGCTTTGCCCGACACAAAGGAAGACGCATTAAACGCTATCGCCCGTATAGTTGAGGATATGAACGCAGAAGCGAACATAGAAACTCTTGTAAAGGCAAAGGGATTTAATGAGTGCGTCGCCATAGTTTCCGGTGAAAGCTGTACGGTTATTGTTGAAAGCGGCGGACTTAATGCGGCAGAGACTGCAATGATACTTGAAATAGTTTGCCAGCAGACCGAAGCACAGCCCGAAAACGTAAAGATAATAGGAAAACAGTAAATTACCATATATTACCTGCCGAAGAGGATGCCCCTCTTCGGCTTTTTTAATGTGTCTGTTATTGACAAACATTATGTAAATGTATATAATGTATCTGTGATATTGTCCAAATCTTTCGGAGGTTTTAAAATGACAAGACGTTTTAAACAATTTATATGCTTTCTCCTTTGCCTTGCCCTTACCGCCGCAAGTATGGGAAGCTTTAAGATAGAATCCCAAGCGCTGACTCAGGCGCAGGAAGAATATATGGAAGTTATAGGCGCCGCCGCCACAGAGGATATGCTTACAAGCGGAGTGCTGGCATCCCTTACCGTTGCTCAATCCATACTGGAAGCGGGCTGGGGAACATCCACTATGGCGAAAATGGCGAAAAACCTGTTCGGTATCAAGGCATATTCGTCCTGGACGGGAATGGTATACGACAGCAACAAGGGTGTGGTATATCCCTCATACGCCGCATACGTTACGTCAAACACCAGCGAATACGTGTCCTCCAACATACAGCGTGTGTGGAGAGCTTATTCAACTTGGTATGAATCCCTTGCCGACCACAGTGCTTTACTTACCGGCTCTTCCCGTTATGACGATATTCCCTATGAATACGATTACGTAGCCGCCGCATGGAATATTATCGAAGACGGATACGCTTCGGATATGGAATATACCAAAAAGATTATAAATTGTATCGAAGTATATAATCTTACTCAATACGATATCATAGATTACCCCGAAGACCAAGTGGTAATTGTTACAAAAACACGTAAATATCTTCCCCTGAACGAACAATGGCAGTTGCCCGTAACGGTTATACAGCCCTTCGGTGCAGAAGACACACTTACATATTCTTCAAATAATCCCGAAGTTGCAACAATAGACGAAACGGGACTTATAACCCCCGTTTCCGACGGTGAATGTATGATAACCGTAACCAGCTCTACCGGCTGGCACGCCTGCTGTTATATCGCCACCTATGACCCCGAGGTATCTTATGCCGAATACGTTTGTGTGGGAGATATTCCCATATACGCAGAAGCAAGCAAGGAAAGCGAAAAGTTCGGAACCCTGCCTTCCCGTCATTGCATTATAGGTATAGGTGAGAAATTCCAGACCGAGGACGGAACCTCTTGGATGAAGGTAAGAGCAAAGGTCCTTACCGGAACCGACGTGGTGGTAAAAACCGGATACGTGCTTTCCGGAGGAATAAGCTTTGGTCAGAATATTAATTACACAAGTCTGAAGGACGCAGTTTCCATTACGGTGGATCAACCCGAGGTAAGCCTTGCGCAGTACACCTCCGTTACAGTAACGGCATCACCCCTTACGGAAGAGGAAAAAACCTCATCATCTACCACTGTAAGATGGATATCCGATAATCCCGCCGTGGCAAAGGTAAACGCAGGCAAGATAACCGGCGTGGGAGAAGGCGAATGCACCGTATACGCTGTTTCCACAGACGGTGTGTATACTTCGGTAAAGGTAACAGTTACCCCGGGTGTATACGTTCCCGTTGAAGGAATTACCCTTAACCAGCAAGAATTATCACTTAATATAAACGATACCCACACCCTTACCGCAACCGTAACACCCGAAGATGCTACCGAACCCGAGGTGAAATGGTCTTCCTCCAATGATCTTGTAGCAAAAGTAATAAGAGGCAAAGTAACCGCTATGGGCGAAGGTGAATGCACTATAACCGCCACGGTAGGCGAATTTACCGCCACCTGCAAGGTAACGGTAATAAAGCTGGTATACACGGGTATAAAATACGATGGCTCGGTAATGGGAAATCTGGTGAATCTGCGTCAGGGGCCCGATACCTCTTATCTTTCCCACGGATTTTTGATGCAGGACGATACGCTGGTAATTTACGGCGACCCCACCCCCAACAACTGGTACAGCGTTTTGGTAACTTCCGGACGGTGTGAAGGACTTGAAGGATACGTATACGGAGATTTTGTGAAAATAACCAAAGAACAGGTAGAAAGTCTCGTATTCAACACATCCGATTCTATTCTCACCGTAGGAGATACTCTCAATCTTTCCTGGACGGTAAGCCCTTCCGAAAGCACCGTGACCTTTGAAAGCTCGGATACCGCAATAGTAACGGTAAGCGAAAACGGCGTGATCGCCGCTATTTCAGAAGGAACTGCGGTTATTACCGCAAAAGCGGGCGATATTACCGCCAGCCTTAATATTACCGTTACGGAAAGCGGATTTACGGGAACAAAATATATCGGACAGATCGCCACCAACGGCGGCGCTCTTAATATGAGAGAAGGCCCAGGCACCGATTTTGCCGCAATAGGTAAATTTGCCAATGGCACGGAAATTACAGTTTACGGTGACGTGCAGGACGGCTGGTACGCCGTATCCGGCATACTTACAAACGGCACCGAAGCCAGCGGATACGTTTCTGCAGAATGGGTTAAGGTGCTTGGAAAATACGCATCTTCTCTTGCTTTGGAAACCGACCACACCACCATAACCGAAGGAGAAAGCTTTACTCTTGTATGGGAGGTGGATCCCGAGGACGTTGAGGTTACCTTTACCGTTTCCAACGGCAGTATCGCTTCCGTGGACGAAAACGGAGTTATTACCGCCCTTGCGGAAGGAAACACGGTAATAACGGTATATGCAGGAGGAAAGTCGGCTGTATTCGTGCTTAACGTGCTGCCCAAGCCCGAACCTCCCCTTCCCCAGAACCTTTTGCCCAAGGAAGGCATTTCCGTTTCCGAAGGATACATTCTGGGTGTGAAGGAAATGACAACGCCCGAAGAAATTTTAAATATGTTTGAAAACGAGGCGCAGTACATAAGCATTACCTCTTCAAACGAAACCTATGCGGGTACCGGCACCACGGTATCTCTTAAGGACAGAGACGGAAATATTATTCAGGAAGCAACCGTTATAGTTTTAGGCGATTGCGACGGAAGCGGAACCATTACCGCTACCGATTACCTTATGATAAGACGTATCGTTATGATGACTATGGAGTATACCGACGCACAGTTTGAAGCCGCACGCGTTTCGGGTATGCCCTCTGTCACCGCAACCGATTACCTTATGGTAAGAAGACATTTTTTGGGAATATTTAACATTTATACACAAACAGCCACAGAATAAAAAAGGAGAACTGTTATGAAAAAGCTTTTATCTGTTATTTTAACCCTTTTGCTCGTTTCCCTCTTTACCGTATATGCATCCGCAGAAACGGAAAACGTTGCTATCGGTGCTTCCTATGAAGTGCTCGGCATTCTCACAGACGGGGAAGGAAAAGTACATTACCCCGATGAAAACGGCGATTCCCTTACCAACAACGTGTTTGCCCAGTCCGCAAGCTATTCCGAACTGGAGTTTGTCGGTCTTAATATTACCTCCCAAGAAACTTCAGCAAATAACGGCATTTCCGAAATCAGACTTGATCTCGGTAAGGTATATACTATCGTTAATGCGGCTGTATCCTGCAGCAACCTTAATTCCGCAGGTATATCCCTTCCCGGTGTGGTTAATGTAATCTATTCTGTTGACGGTGAAAGCTGGTCCGAGCCTGTTTTGGCAGAATACGAGGTAGAACAGCCTGCAGACGGTGAGGTAGTGAGAGCGGTAGCCGATCTTTATGCGGAGGCAAGATATATTACATTCCAGCTTTCTCACAATACAAACTGGATATTCGTTGACGAGGTTCAGGCGTTTGCCGGCGATATAAGCAATCCCGAAAAGCCCGAAGAATCCAATGATGCAAATACCGAAAACGGCGAACAGTCCACCCAAATCCCCGAAGCTTCCCAGCCCTTGGGCAATGCACCCGATAACGCACAGATAAGTACCGATTGGATATATATCGCAGGTGTTGCGGTTTCTATCGCAGCTCTTATTGCGGCAATAATTTACAGAACCAAGAAAAAATAAAGAGGCTGAAAATATGTTTAAAATGAGTGCAAAAGAACACCGCGCCGCCGCCCGCGCCGCCTTGAGCGGAAGCTGGGGTGTTGCTATCGGCGCGGGACTGGTCGCCACCGCAATAATAGGCGGAGGCGGAGGCTTTAGTTTTTCTTTTCCTACCTCTTTCGAAACCGAAAGCGTTAATATGAGCAACGAGGAAGCTGTTAAGTTTGTTTTGATTGCTCTTGCGCTGTTTGCCGTTGTATTTATCGGCGCATATCTGATCGCAGGCGCCTACGGAATGTTTTCAAGCATAATTCAGACGGGATATTGCTCCTTTAATCTTAAGATGGTGGATTACGATATTCCCGCGTTTAAGGATCTGTTTTCCCAGTTCCGCAAGGCAAAAGCGATCATTATCGCATATTTACTGCGTTTTCTGTTTCAGACCGTTGGCTATATGCTGTTTATAGTTCCGGGAATAATTGTTTCCTATAACTACGCATTGGTGCCCTTTATCCTTGCGGATAACCCTTGCGTTTCGGGAAAAGAAGCGCTGAGAATGTCCAAAGAAATGATGTACGGCAACCGCTGGAGGCTCTTCTGCCTGCAGTTCAGCTTTATCGGCTGGATATTGCTTACCATACTTTCTTTGGGTATCGGCTCTATATGGCTTACCCCCTACCAGAACGCGGCGCTTGCAAGCTTTTACAGAGAATTATTCCCCGCAAAAACAGAAGAAAGCCCCGAAGAAATAACCGAATAATGCAAAACGGAGAGCGTGATTGCTCTCCGTTTTTATTAAATTTCAGCTTTCAGTTTTTCCGCTCTGTCTGCGGTGATAAGGGCGTCTATCATTTCGTCTATTCTGCCGTTCATAAAGTTTTCGAGAGAATAGAGGGTAAGACCTATACGGTGGTCGGTAACTCTGCCCTGAGGGAAGTTATAGGTACGGATACGCTCGCTTCGGTCGCCGGTACCTACCTGACTTCTTCTTTCGGAAGCAAGTGCAGACTCTCTCTTGCGTTTTTCCATATCCGCAAGACGGCTCTTCATTACCTTTAAAGCCTTTTCCTTGTTTTTTCCCTGGCTTCTTTCGTCCTGACAGTCAACCACGGTGCCGGTGGGCTTGTGGATAATACGGATAGCACTTTCTGTCTTGTTTACGTGCTGACCGCCGGCGCCTGCGGAACGGTGGGTGGTTATTTCAAGCTCGTCCATATTAAGCTCAAAATCGCATTCCTCAACCTCGGGAAGCACGGCTACCGTTGCGGTGGAGGTCTGAATTCTGCCCTGAGATTCCGTATCGGGCACACGCTGAACGCGGTGAACGCCGGATTCAAACTTAAATCTGGAATACGCGCCCTCGCCGCTTACGGTAAAGGAAACCTCCTTCATACCGCCAAGCTCGGTTTCGTTTGCGTAAAGAAGCTCGCACTTAAAGCCTGCCTGCTCTGCGTACATATTGTACATACGGTAAAGGTTGCCTGCAAAGAGCGCCGCTTCGTCACCGCCTGCACCGCCGCGTATTTCGATAATAACGTTTTTATCGTCGTTGGGGTCCTTGGGCAGGAGAAGTATACGCAGTTCCTCAAAGCAAACTTCCATTTGCTCCTTGGCGGTCTTTATCTGTTCCTCCGCCAGCTCCCGCATATCCTCGTCGCCTTCTGCTAAAACCTCTTCCCCATCCTCTTTATCTCTTTGATAAGAAGCGTATTCGCGGTATTTTTCTACCACGGGAGAAAGGTTTTTGTATTCCTTGGTATATTTTTTATATTCCTCCATATTGGAGATAATTTCGGGATCGGAAAGCTTTTCTTCGATCTCGTTAAATTTACGTTCTATATCCTTAAGCTTTTCAATCAATTTATTTTCCTCCGAATATATGTATTTTGCGCTTCATAAAATGTAAATATAAAAACCGAAAGGAATTTAACAAACAATGAAGCGAAACGAATATTTACCCGAGGGTATGCTGTTAAACACACCTCGTAACCTTGCATTACTTAAAAACTATGAAACCTTGGCACGGGCGCTTGCGGAAAAAATAATACTTGAAGCGCGATGCGTGCTGTGCGATGAAAATATGGATCTTTATGTGGATCTGGGATTTTGTATGGGTATAATTCCCAAAAGCGAGTGCAGCTATTCCAGATGCGGCAGAATAAAGGATATTGCAGTTTTATCCCGCGTGGGAAAGCCTATATGCTTTATGGTAACTGACATAGTACCTTCCTCTGACGGCAAAAGCCGTGTTTTGCTTTCCAGAAGACTGGCGCAGGAGGAATGTATGACACAGCACGTGGAAAAGCTTGCCCCCGGTGATATTATTGATGCAAAAATAACCCATTTTGAAAGCTACGGGGGATTTGTGGATATAGGTTGCGGAATAATTTCACTTATGTCTATAGACTGTATGTCCGTATCCCGAATATCCCACCCTTCGGACAGATTCCGTATCGGACAGCGCATAAAGGCTGTGGTGCGAAGCGGTGTGGATGAAAACGGATACGTCTCTCTTACCCACCGTGAGCTTTTGGGCACGTGGGAAGAAAACGCCCGCAATTTTTCTGTGGGGCAGACTGCCGCAGGTATTATAAGAAGCGTGGAAAGCTATGGTATCTTCGTTGAGCTTACTCCAAATCTTGCAGGTCTTGCGGAATACAGAGAAGGAGTTTTGCCGGGAATGTATGCCGCCGTGTATATTAAAAGCATAATCCCCGAACGAATGAAGATAAAACTGGTGATAGTGGACGTGGGCGAGGTTTCAAAAACAGAAAGCCGTTACGAATATCCCGATATCTGCCATATAGACAGATGGGTATATTCGCCCCTTTCCTGCGAAAAAACCATAGAAACCGTATTTTAATATACGAAATCGAATTCAATACCGTAAATATCCACGGTATCGCCTTCCTGCACGCCCGCTTTTTCCAAAGCGTCTATAACTCCGCCGTTTCTCAGCACACGCTGGAAATATGCGAGAGATTCGTAATCATCAAAGTTAACGCTGCCGCAAACCTTTTTAAGCCACTCGCCCGTAACCACGAAAACGTCGCCATCCTTGGTAACTTCGGTGGTTCTTTCTTCGGGAAGTGCTTCTTCGGCTTCCTCTGCTTCGTAAACCTTTACGGGAGGAAGCTCACGCAATGCGGCGCTTATACCGTTCAAAAGCTCCTGCACGCCCTCACGTGTGGCGGCGGAGATAAGATACAGAGAATATCCCTGCTCAAAGGCATATTCTTTTATTTTTTCAAGTACTTCCTCATCGTATCCTACGTCGCACTTGTTTGCGGCGAGTATCTGGGGACGTGTTGCCAGCTCGGGAGAGAATATTTCCAGTTCCTGATTTATGCGCTTTATATCCTCAAGAGGATCCTCGCGCTCGGAAGAGGAGATATCGAATATATGAAGTATAAGACGGCAGCGCTCGATATGGCGTAAAAAATCGTGGCCCAAGCCTCTGCCTTCCCCCGCGCCTTCTATAAGTCCGGGAATATCGGCGATAACAAAGGTATCACCGTGGTTGTTTACAACACCAAGATTAGGCTGAAGAGTAGTAAAATGATAATTTGCTATTTTGGGACGGGCTGCGGAAACCACTGAAAGAAAAGTGGATTTACCTACATTGGGGTAGCCTGCCAGACCTACGTCGGCAATAGTTTTAAGTTCAAGGGTAAGGTTGGCTTCCCCGCCGGTGATACCGCTTTTTGCGAAATGAGGAACCTGTCTTGTTGCGGTTGCGAAATGAGTATTACCCCATCCGCCTTTACCGCCCTTAAGAAATACAAAGGGCTCGTTATCCGACATATCTTTTATAATTCTGCCGGATTCTTTATCACGTATAACGGTGCCTCTGGGAACGGAAATATAAAGGTCTGCTCCGGAAGCGCCGAAAAATTTTTTGTTCATACCGTCTTTGCCGTTTTCGGCAACGTATTTTCTTTTGTTTTTAAAAGCAAGAAGGGTGTTTGCGCCCTCATCAACAACAAAAATTACGTCTCCGCCCTTGCCGCCGTCGCCGCCATCGGGTCCGCCCTTGGCAACGTATTTTTCACGGCGGAAGGAAACACAGCCGTTGCCGCCGTTACCTGCCTTTACGTAAATATCGACTTTATCTATAAACACTTCCGTCACCTCTTTCAAACACAACAAAACTAAACAAAACGGAGCTTCGGGTACACGAGTACCCGTAAGCTCCGTGAAAAGCAAATAGTTAGTCAGCGTTTACTGCGTTAACGCTTACTTTCTTTCTGCCGCCTGCCATAGGCTCGAACTTAACTACGCCGTCTGCGAGAGCAAACAGAGTGTCATCAGAACCTCTGCCGACGTTGTTACCGGGATGGATCTTAGTTCCGCGCTGGCGAACGAGGATGTTGCCTGCAACTACGAACTGACCGTCAGCACGCTTTGCGCCAAGACGCTTGGACTCGGAATCGCGGCCGTTCTTGGTAGAACCAACGCCCTTCTTATGTGCAAAAAACTGTATAGTCAATCTAAGCATTGTGAATTTCTCCTTTCAAAAAATCGGCAATAACCGTTACGTTTTTGGGATAACTTTGGGATATTTCCCATGCTTCCCGCGCAAATTGCTTGATGATACCTTCCGCTTCCGGTGTGTAATCAACCACCTTAGCGTAAATTTCAGCCTTGCGTTCGTCCGTTTTGATAACCGCTTTACAACCAAAACGCTCTGTCACCGTATTAAGGGTGAGCATTACCATTGAACTGATAGCGGCACAAACGATATCACTGCCCGCTTCCGCATATCCCGAATGACCGGATACGTGCAGGGCGCAATCTTTACCTGCAAAGCTTACCTGTACTTTAATCATCTTAAGCGTTGATGGAAGTGATCTGAAGCTTGGTGTAAGGCTGTCTGTGACCGATATGCTTCTTCTCGTTCTTCTTTGCCTTGTAACGGAGTACGTGGATCTTCTTGCCCTTGCCGTTCTTAACCACATTAGCTTCTACCTTTGCGGAAACAACAGGGTTTCCTGCAACAAAGCCGTCTGCGGTGGAAATTGCCAATACCTTTTCGAAGGTGTAGGTTTCGCCTTCGTTAACGTCAAGCTTTTCAACGTAGATAACGTCGCCTTCGCTGACTTTGTACTGCTTTCCTCCTGTTTCTACTATTGCAAACATTGGTGCAGCACCTCTCTTTCTTTTTAGACTCGCTGCTTAGTAGGTGTGCACAAAAACTGCGCAACTTCAAAAACCCCATACACGCGGCACTTGCTATATTAGCACAACAAAGAGAGTTTGTCAATACGTTTTTTGCGATTTTTATTGATGTTTTTCGTTTTTTCGCATCATTTCTTTTAGAGCAGCCACCGCATCTCCCAAACCTCCCACGCAGTCGATAATCCCCTTCTCTACCGCTTCGCTTCCTTCCAGCACGGTGCCTATATCGGTGGTAAGCTCGTCTGTACGGCACATAAGCTTGCGCAGCACGTCACCGTCGGCTCTTGAATTGCGAACTATAAAATCCACAATGCGGTTTTGCATTTTTTCAAAATAGCTGTAGGTCTGAGGCACGCCGATAACCAAGCCGTTTATACGCACGGGATGCAAGGTCATGGTAGCGGAGGGCACGATAAAGGATTTCTTTGCACTTACAGCCAGAGGAACGCCTATGGAATGTCCACCGCCCAGCACAATGGATACGGTGGGCTTTTTCATTCCCGCAATAAGCTCCGCAATAGCAAGACCCGCTTCCACGTCCCCGCCGATGGTATTGATAAGCAACAAAAGGCCGCCTATGTTTTCGGATTCCTCAACGGCTACCAAGGTTGGAATGCATTGCTCGTATCTGGTACTTTTTGCCTGGGCGCCTGCAGAAAAATGCCCCTCTATCTGCCCCGCTATAATAAGTGCGTGTATCCCGCTTTCTGTGGTAATACTCTCCTGCTCCGGAGCGGTGGTTTCCTCATTATTATTTGCTTCTGTCAAAATATATCACCTCGGGTATATTTTAGCACAGGGGATACAAAATATACCCCGAAAGAGCTTTTTCTTTCGGGGTATAACCGTTTTTATTATTTTTTCATTTGTCTGAGCACGAATATGTAATCGCCGAGATCAAGCTTGCCGTTTTCGTTGCCGTCGGCAAAAAGCTGGTCCATTTTATCGTATTCTCTGTCGCCCAAGAACATATCCTTTACTGCGGCAGCGTCCTCTTCGTCAATTTCGCCGTTGCGCTCAATGTCGCCGCGCAAGCCCTCAAAGGGAAGTCTTTCAATAGCGCGGGATTCGTATTTATCGCACTCGGAGCAAACGCGACGCTCTTC
Source organism: Clostridia bacterium (assembly GCA_017381715.1). Classification (GTDB taxonomy): domain Bacteria; phylum Bacillota; class Clostridia; order Oscillospirales; family CAG-382; genus SFLA01. Next base: position 5,440 of record JAFOBR010000036.1, on the reverse strand, counting down.
TCCCTCGTCAACCATAGTGGGTGCTTTATGCTCTGCCCATTCGCCGTATTTATGACCGGGAGCTTTTTCGGTTTTGGTTTCCACCACCGCATCACATTCGGTACATCTGGATTCCCATACCTCGTCCTGAACGCAGGACATTTCTTTTATCTTTTTCCATTCGCCTGCCTTGTGTCCCGTAGCTTTTATTGTTTTGGTTTCCACAACGGCGTTACATTCCGTACACTTGGATTCCATCACACCGTCCTTGGTGCAGGTTGCGGGAGTCTTTACAACAAATTCTCCTGCCTTGTGTCCGGTAGCCTTTTCGGTTTTGGTTTCATAAACCTTGTTACAGCCGGTACATTTGGATTCCCACACACCGTCGGTAGTGCAGGTCTGCTTTACCTTTTCTACAAGAGGACCGGGCTTGTGATCGGATACGGGCAGATCCTTAATGCCTGCAAGCTCGCCGCAAATCTTACAGCGAAGCTCTGCAAGTCCTTTTTCGGAGCAGGTGGGCTCCTTCAATACAGTCCAATCTCCGGAAAGAGAGGAATTTGCCAAAAGCTGTGTATAGCTCTTTACGTTGCGGGTAAAGCCTGCGCCGGTATATTCTTTGGGTATTTTTTCGTTGCTGGTAGACGCTACGGTAACAGTTTTGAAGGTTACGTCTCCCGTCCATCCGGAATTAACTTTAAATTTAAGCTGAATAACAAACTGACCGTCACCGGTTATGGCATAATCGCTCTTGCCTTTGGTAACGCCTATGTTGGATTCCGCAATAACGTTAACCAGATCGTTTCCGCGGTTATCCTTAACCGCCGTAACCTCGGTTCCCTTTTCCCAGTCTTTTCTTGCGGCATCGGTATTGCCGCCGGGAAGCTTGCTCAGCATATCATAGCCTGCGCTTTCATCGGCAGGATCGATAAATGTTACAGCATTGGAATTATATGAAAGCTTGAAAGAAACGATAATAGCGCCAACCTGCTGTATAGTGCTGTTTACGTTATTAACTGTCATCGTAAGTGTGATCACTTCACCGCTTTTTGTCCAGTATTCCTGCACCTCGGGATCAAACGAAAAGGAACCTGTAGGAGTAGTGGGCGTACCGGAGCCGGTATAGCTGTGGTTGCCCGTACAAGGATTAGTATGGGTAGCGGAAGCGGGAAGCACACAGAGGAGTGTCAGCACCAACGCAACGCAAAACGATGTTATTTTTTTCATTTACTGTTTATCCTCCGTATAAGTAAAAAGTTCTCCGGTTTCAAAGTAACGTCCGGGTATATCAGGGCACATGGTATTCCATATATCGGCAAGATATTTCATTCCGTCACGCTCACTGGCACAATGTCCCAAAAGGATAATGGATTTGTTGAATCCAAGCTGTGCCGCATCACGGGTGAAGCAGCCTTCACGCCATTCGCATATTTCCCCTGCGATCACAACCTCGCAATCGGTATCACGGATAATATTAAACACCATATCACCGCAAGCGCCCAGGCACATTCCGATCTTTTTGGATTTCGTGTCCGCCGCGCCGATAATACGTGCGTGCTTTATGCCGCAGTTTTTCTCTATTTCACTTGCTATCTCACGGGATGTCATGGGAGTGTCAAGAATGAAAAAACGCCCGTCCAACGTTCCGTTCAAGGCAGATGCTTCAAGAAATCCTGCGTGAATAACGTCGGGCAGTGCCGCGTGGGGATGATCGTGCCAACGGTATACAGTCATTCCCGTGGATTCGAGCAGCTGTCTTTTACTGATGGCAACCTCGCTTTCACGGAAATTGTCAAAATGGTCATGATATGTGGGCTCGTGGGTTACAAGTACGTCTGCCCCCCACTCTTTCGCTGCTTTTATAACGTCTGCTGTCGCAGTAAAGCAAAAGGCAACCTTGCTTGTTTCTTTATCATCGCTACCCGCTTTCAGGGTATCTACAGTCTGAACAAGTGTCGCACCGGAATAATAATTCAATTTTTCAAGAACTTCTATTGCTTTCAACATTTTTCACCTCGGTACCGCTATTTTACCATACCTTAAACAAAAAGAAAAGAGGTTTTTATAAAAAACTATTGCAAATCCTTTCCGGTTATGCTAACATATACCAAGCGAAAATTGTATACGCAGAGATATCGAAGTAGGCGATGAGCCGTAGCGCACCCGGTGGGTGATGAAGCGAGGCGAAGAGGGCGCAGCGGTCAAAATTTGGTGAGCCATACGGCGAACAGCAAATTTTGGGCACCGCAAGCGGACATAACGGGGCTGACATGGGGCCCCCGAAAAACGCAAGTTTTTTGGGTGTTTCTCGAAATCCGACGCCGCTTTTCACGGGCTGCTTTAATCCTTCCCAATTCATCTTTGTTTTTTCTTCTTTTTTCTTTTTTGCCATTTTTTCATCTCGCATTTTTCTCGCATGCGATTTTTTATGTTAATTTAATATTTATGTATGGAGAAGTACTCAAGCGGTCGAAGAGGCGTGACTCGAAATCTCGTAGGACGTTAATCGCGTTGCGTGGGTTCAAATCCCACCTTCTCCGCCAAAAGTCTTGAAAAGATTGATTTTTTCAAGGCTTTTTTATTTTATCGTCAACACGTTTCCGATCACATTTGCGCTTCCCAGCTTGCTTGCACTGTCGATATGGCTGTAAATATTCGCAGTAGTAGACATATCGCTGTGCCCTAGCCAATCCTGAATCATTTTCATTTGAATTCCATTAGCAAGCATAAGGCTTGCGCAAGAATGACGCAAGTCGTGAAAGCGCACTCGCTTTAATCCGCATCTCTTCAGTATCACTTGAAAATGATCTGAAACGTAATTCGGATTGATCAGCCTTCCGATCGCATCCACACATACGTACTCGGTATACTGTTGATTATACGATTTACCAAACATTCTTCTCATCTCTGCCTGATGTTCGTATTCTTTCTTCAGTTCCTCTTCAACGTACGGTATGAGCGGTAACGTTCTGTATGACGATTTTGTCTTCATAACGTCCAACGCCAACAATTCTCGTTTTCCTTTATCAAGCTCTACTACCTTATGCCGTATGGTAATAGTCTTGTTACGGAAATCAATGGCTGACCATTTCAAGCCTATTATTTCACTGCGCCTTAAACCATAATAAGCGGCAAGTATAACCACCATTCTTATGGGGTCACCTTCCAGACTTGAAACCAGAGTAATGATTTCGTCCGCATTAAGATATTCGCTTATATACGGCACGCTTTTGGGGCGATCAGCTTGATCACAAGGATTTGAAGGGATTATTCGTCTTTTGACAGCGTGTTTGAACGCAAGGTGTAAAAGCGAGTGATACCGTTGCGCTGACGTTCCCTTCAGTCCATCTGAGCGTATTTGCGTGTAAAAATCGTTTACCTCATCGCCTGTTACTTCTTTCAGCTTAATATTAAGGCGCTTGAAGTATGGCGCGATACGGTTATCTACCATTCGTTTATACGCTACATATGTCAGTTGAGAAATATTTGGTTTGTGCTGCTCTAAAAACTGGATAATGTACTCTTCTGCGGGCATTTCAGCTTTTCGTCTTCTTTCACGCTCTGCGTGAGTCAAGAACTCGTCCAAGTACATGTCGCTTGAGTTGTATCTTGAAAGCACCTCGTTTAAACGGAATTCGGCTTCGCCTCTGGACCCGCGTTTCGCTTCCAAGTCAAGGCTTACCCATTTTTCTTTTCGTTTTCCGTTTTCGTCTTTAAGATTAATTACTCCATACCAATTTTCATTCTTTTCGGTCAAATGACCTGTTATTCTTTTCATGTTCCTCCTTTCCGTAAAAGTTCCTTGGTCGGTAACCTTACAATATCACATTTTTCTTCATATTGCCAGAGATTTCTGAAGATTGTTAGGGAAACTTATGGATTTTTTGTTCACCTCGATTGGCCGCTCAGCAGCATAGCATAATCCTCTGATGTCATGAGAAACTTCGCAACGCTTAAACTCGGCACAATAGTCTTGCAGCCTATTTTTACACTTTCAATTTCTCCACTGCTCACCAACTGATAGGCTTTGTTTTTCCCAATTCTTAATACGCTTGCCAGTTCGGTGATTGTCAGCACTTCGGGTTGATTTTGTAACACGCTCATCGAAAAATGATTAGTCATAGGTGTTCTGCGTTTTCTTTACACATTAAAAACACAACATGGGTGTGATTCAGCCTGAATTGGATAATAATCGTTTTCGAAAATAAAATACACAGAATTCAACTCTTTGTTAGCCTTATTACAGAGAACAACATCTGATAATTTCTAGCCGATTGGATTTTGTATCTTAAATTTCCCATTGATTTTTCTCCGGTAATTTGATATCATAAAAAACAGTAAAGGCGTGGAAATATGAAAACGCAAGAAACGGAACGAAAAAGAGAAAAGCGAATAGCCGCTATTATTATAATTTTGCTTTCCTTGATTACTATTGCCTCTCTTTTAGTAACGGTTTGGTCCTTGTGCCTTAGACCTGATAACCCGCCACTTATTCCTGATTACGCACTTCCGGAAGAAGATAAAAATGCAGTGGACGTGATCGGCGGTAATGACCAAAAGCTTGAATACTCACAAGGCGGTGGAGCTGTAGGCTTCGAGTATTCCGAAGCAGCATATATTAATTTACAAACCGGCAAGATAGATATGTTCTTTAAGAATCCGCACCGTTCTTCCGGGGACATAGTTTTGCAAATCGTAATACAAGATACAGTTATTGCGCAATCCGGAAGATTAGTTCCCGGAAAACAAATTTCGGTTATGGAACTGCTGAAGGGAAAAGCGGAGATTCTTGCACCGGGTGGATATAACGCAAAGTTCGTTGCTATTATGTATAATTCCGAAACCGGAGAAAGAGCTATGATCGAATCCGAACTCAGTCTTCTTGTTACTGTCACAAATAACTAAAGCCATGCCTATTAAAAACATATTTAAACACACTTATAAAAGCATTTATACAGCCTCTGCTTTATGCTTATTGGCATTGATAGTGATGACTGTCGCGCTGTTAAATACACATAATAAAGCCGAATTTATTCCCCCCGCCTTTGAAACACAAGCTTCACCGGGAATGCCATCTTCTGATATTTTGAACGGTGTAGACAAAATACAGCATGAGGATATGCCGTTTTGCGCATATGTTTCCGGAGAACTGAATGTAGCCGCCGATAACAATGTTGATATTTGGCTAATCAATCCTCCTGAAAACGCTGTGTGGCTAAAGCTGAGAGTTTACGAAAAAAACGGAACGCTATTGGCCGAAACTGGGCTTTTAAAACCGGGTGAATATATTCGTTCGGTAAAATTCGAGCATGGCGTTGAAAACGGTGACGAAATCTTATTAAAGCTTATGAGATATCAGCCCGAAACCTATTTCAGTATGGGCGAAGTGATTTTAAATACTGTTGTTCATTGCAAAGAATAATTCAACGATACTCTGTCTTTCTTTTCCTTTTGTTTTTTA
>JAFOBR010000035.1 GCA_017381715.1 Clostridia bacterium | reverse complement strand
GCAAAGCAGAACGAAGGCACCAAGATTCCCGCTACCGGCAACCACACCTGGACTTGGGTAACCGATAACGAAGCTCCCTGCGGCAAAGACGGTGCAAAGCACGAAGAATGTGCTTGTGGTGCAAAGCAGAACGAAGGCACCAAGATCCCCGCTACCGGCGAACACACCTGGACTTGGGTAACCGATACCGAAGCTACCTGCGGCAAAGACGGTGCAAAGCACGAAGAATGTACCTGCGGTGCAAAGCAGAACGAAGGCACCAAGATTCCCGCTACCGGCGAACATGATTGGGAATGGGTAACCGATAAGGAAGCTACCTCCACCGAAGAAGGCGAAAAGCACGAAGAATGTAAGGATTGTGGTGCAAAGCAGAACGAAGGCACCAAGATCCCCATGATCGATGACGTTCCTCCGATGGGCGATAACACCACTATCTACGTTATCTTCGCACTTGTAGCTCTCGTTTCTCTTGCAGGCGTTTACTACGTTACCAAGAAGAACAATATCTAATTAATTCATGATTTAAGCGGTGGAAAAACCACCGCTTAAGCTTATATTTGAGGATTTATGGAAATAAAAGCCATACTTAAAAACGCAAATAAGAAGACAATTTATACTATTGTAGGGGTTTCTGTAATAATTCTCGTGCTTGTGCTCGTACTGTGTATATCCAGGTGCTCTGCAGATATTCCGGAAGAAAGCACGGTTTCAGAGGAAGTATCCCAAGAAATATCTGCCGAAATTTCAGAAGAGATATCGGAAGAGGTTTCCGAGGAAGTGTCTGAAGAGGTTTCCGAGGAAGTAAGCGTAGGCCCCACAGAGGATGAACTGAAGCTTCAGGAAATAGCACCGTTATACGATGAAAACCCCGATATGTGCTCATGGCTCAAGATAGATGATACTATCGTGGATTATCCGGTAATGTACACTCCCGATAACCCCAATAAATATCTTAGAGCGGACTTTTATGGAAATTACAGCGGACACGGTTCGTTGATAATGGACAAGCGGTGTGCTCTTGATCCTGAAAGTGAAAATCTCATTATCCACGGACATAATATGACCGGTGGTACAATGTTCCGTATACTTCACGATTACCCAAAGAAAGCGTTCAGAGACGAGCATCCTATCGTCAAGCTTTATATTGGCAACGAGGTGCGTGAATACGAGGTTTTTGCAGTTTTCTATGATAAGGTCTATTATCAGACGGATACCTGCTTTAAGTTCTACGAATTTACGGAAATAGATACAGAAGAGCGCTTTAATGAAGGTATCAGCTATTTCAAGTCTCATTCTGTGTACGATACCGGCATAACTCCCGAATACGGTGACAGACTTTTAACGCTTGTTACCTGTTCTTACCATACGGAAAACGGCAGAATAGTTGTTGTTGCCCGCGAAATAGCAAAATAAATAAAAACCTGAAGGAATATTTCCTTCAGGTTTTTTTACTTTGACTATTTACACTTGTTGTTTGAAGTTGCCGAATACCTCGTTTGCTTTGGAAAAACTTGCAAACGTATCGGGGTGGTTTTTGATAATACGCATAACTTCGCCGATCTGGCGCTTATTAACAATACACACCAGCATATATTTATCAGTTCCGGAGTACATTCCGTGGACCTGCACCTTGGTAACGCCGCGGTGCAGTTTTGTTATAAGCTCATGCGCCAGCGTTTCGGGATCGCTTGTAACGATTTCAAATCTGTATCCGTTTTTAATACCGCTAAGTCCGCGGTCAACGATAATATTTGCAATAAACAGGTTGAGCAGGGTACATATTACGGGAGTAACCTTCATTCCGTATACAAAAAATGCGATCGCCACTACGGAAGCATCCATAACAAAGGAAACGTATGCGATATTTTGCTCCGGCTTAAAATGCTTTATCAAAGCGGAAATTCCGTATGTGCCGCCGCTTGCGCCGAAACGGCGAAGCATCATAGAAAACCCAAAACCGGAAATAACGCCGGTGGCGATACTTGCGAAAATTATATTAAAATCCTCTCCGCTCGTGGCAAGTGAATAGGGGTTAGCGCCCAAAAGCTCGTATATCTGCGGCGTTACCGACTGCACGATCAGATATAAAGTAAGCATTCCGCCAAGCTTTTTATCTATAATAATACTTACGAGAATAAATATGGGCAGGTTAAACGCCACCATAAGCAAAGACCAGCTCACCTTGTTTTGAAGAAAGTGATACGTCATAGTGGCAAGGCCGCCAACACCTCCGGGTGCAAATCCGTTGCTGTTTTGGAAAAAGTAATACGCACTGCCGACAACAATTCCCGCTGTGAGAACACACAGCAGGTCAAATATAATTTGTTTTACACTGCCTTTTTTCATATAGAATCCTTTATAATGGGGAATATTTTTTGGTAAACGCCGGCATCAAGCTCAAGACTTGCACAGGTTGCCGGCATTTCGCCGAAAACGGTCTTGTAATGGCAAATAGCCGCCACACAGCTTCCGATATAGGATTGATGTGAAAGGTCGGGGCTGTAAAGGTCAATATCTCCGTACTGCTTGGTTATTTCGTTAAAGCATCTTCCTACGGGAGAAACATCCGCTTGAATTGTCTTTGCGGCTTGCAAGTATACCATTTCCAGCGCCAAAAACATTTCTTCCGAGTTAAGCCCAAGTGTTTGAAGCAACGGGCAGCCTTCTTTTCTGCCCCAAGTGGCGTAAAGCACCGTCTTTTTTGGGGAAACCAGCTTGTTTAAACCCAAAACGCCTTTTTCAAAGCTTTGGTAATCGGTTATTCCCAGGTAGCTTTGCTCCTGCAGAATAAGCACGTCGTATTCCTTTTGGGCGGTTAAAGATATTATTTCGCCGTGTTTTTCGTCGGCAGGGTCAAGATTTTCATATAGCTTTCTTGCGCCCTTTGTAACCGAATCCACGGTGATGTTTTTTTCGTTTTCATTTGCCAGCTTTTCAAAAAGCCCGGGCACGTTGTGCACGTATGTGTAGCTGTTTCCGATAAATAATATGTTCAAGGCAAACTCCTTTGTTTTTTACTCTGTCAAAAATTTCTTTGCCATTCCGCCCTCGGCGGTCTCGCGGTATATGACCTTAAGGTCTTTTCCCGTTTCGTACATGGTGTCCACTATCATATCAAAGCTTATCATTCTTGAATCCGCAAGGAAATCTGCAAGATTAACTGCGTTAAGCGCATGCATCGCCGCAATGGCGTTTCGCTCGATACAGGGAATCTGCACAAGACCGCCGATAGGGTCGCAGGTAAGCCCGAGATGATGCTCAATAGACATTTCCGCCGCGTACTCTATCTGGTCAAGATCCAGTTCGTAAAGCTCTGCCGCCGCAGCAGCCGCCATAGCGCAGGCTGTGCCTATCTCCGCTTGGCATCCGCATTCCGCGCCGCTTATGGAAGCGTTGGTTTTTATTAAATTTCCCACAACGCTTGCCGCTGCCAGACCTCGGAGTATTTGCGTGTCCGTAAAGTTGCGCTTTACCTGCAGGTATTTGAGCACCGCAGGCAAAACTCCGCAGGCACCGCAGGTGGGAGCGGTAACTATCAGCCCGCCGTCAGCGTTTTCTTCGCTTACCGCGTATGCGTATGCGCAGATAAGACGGTTTGTTTTGGTTTCTTCGCTTTCGTCAATATGCTTTTGGCGGAACAGGTAACGCGCTTTTCTCTGTAATCCCAAACCGCCGTGCAAGGTGCCCTCGGCTTGAATACCCCGCTTGATCGCGTCCTGCATTACTGTCCATACGTCCTGCAGGTAATCCCATATCTCCTCGCCTTCCTGCTCTTCCACATACTGCCACAGCTGAATTTCCTTTTCACGGCAGTATTTGGAAATTTCGGTAAAGGAATTAAGGGAATACACCTCGGAGTGTTCGCTTGCCGCCTCTCCCTTTGCAATAACCTCTCCGCCTCCGATACTGTAAAACCGTGTTTTTACGGTTTTATCGCCTTTTACGGCGTAAAAATCCATAGTGTTGGGGTGGTAATCGGTAGGGGTATCTTTATCGAATTCAATGGTAAGCTTTCTTCCTTCAAAAACACGCATTAGTGCGGTGTCTGTCATGTGACCTGCTCCCGTTTTCGCCAAGGAGCCGAACAATATTACCTTGTATTCCTCTGTATCGGGATTTTCTTTGATAAACCGCTTCGCTGCCGCAATAGGTCCCATGGTGTGGGAAGAGGAAGGTCCGCTTCCTATACGGTATAAATATTTAAGAGATTGCATTTCGTGTTCCTCCTCAATTTGCGTTTGTAACGGTCTTTAATGTTTTTTTCATCAACACATATACGAACACGCCCAAAAGCGCTCCCAAGGTGTTTAATATCAGATCGTCAATATCCGTGCCGCGGGGCAAAAAAAGCTGGGCGGTTTCTATAAACAGAGATATACAAAAGGTTATCCCCACCGCCTTTGCAGGGGAAATGTTCCACAGCAGGGGAAGGAATATACCAAAGGGCACAAACAAAATAATATTCCCCAAAAAATTTATTAAAAAATAGTTTATGTTCCCTGCGTAAAACACCTCGTTAAAGGTTTCGTAAAACACCTTAAAGGGTATAAGGTTGGTTTGGTGAATACCCGTGTTTATAATTCCCAACCCGCCTGCGCCAAACTCAAGCTTTGGAATAACGGTCTGGGAAGCAAGCCCCGTGCAGAATATAACAAAGCAAAAAAGCAAAATTTCTCTGTACCAATTTATTTTGCGCTTTTTCACCTTTATGTAAATAAGTCTTGCGGCGGCGTATATCGGCACAGCCAAAAGCATATACGGCAGCATATTTAGGGCGTATTCTATAATTTTGTTCATCAGATATCCTCTTTTACCCGCCGTTGGCGGAGTATGCGCAATATGTGCGAGTGAGAAGGACGATAGCCGATATGTTTTTAATCCAACAGTTCGTCGGCAGATTTTACTGTCCACCCGAATTTATCCTTAAAATCTTCAAAGCAATCTTTGCAGACCCACCATCTCATATCCTTTGTGCAATAAAATTCGCATTCGATGTTGGTCATTGCTTTTTCCCAGCAAAATTCGCAATGCTCGTGCCAAAACAGCTGCAGCCTTTCTCCTTCAAGGTACTCTTTTTTATCGGGGAAATGAGCAACATAGTTTTGGGCATATTCGGAAATTTTTTGAAAAACATATTCTTTTCGATATACGCCTTTTCCCAGAATGCAGGGAAAACCACTTTATAAAGAATTACATCTTTCAGGTATTCTTCCTGACCGTTAAATCTCCAATCCTGTTCCATGTCGGGTAAACTCCTTTTTGTACACTTGCGCCTTAAGACGAAACTTCACTCGCCGCAGGCGAACTTAATTGTTGAAACAATATTTTATTCTTTCGGAACCCCGATACGGTCAAGTTGCTTAACCAATGCTTCCAATCCAACCACGTTGTGTTCAACCGTAAAAAGCAATTTTCTGTTTTTGTCAAAAACCGTAAGCTGAGCTTTATTGTGAGCGTATGACTCCATATCGGTATATTTTACAAGTTTTTTCTTGAACGGTCGCACCACAAGAATTCCGTCATCACAAACAACCTCGTAGGTGCAAAACGCAAGAATAATGCCGAGTAAAGGAAGTGAAGTGAATAATAAAGCGGAAAATATATATGCTATCCATGCATAATACGGACAGTCTTTTTCAAAAATGCCTAACAGAACAGCTCCGATAACAAACAGTATAAATGCAACTATAAAAACGATAACATACCCCTGATAATGCCTGCGGGGATATTTTGTTCTGTTGGTATTCTCGGTTTCGGCTTGTTCTGATTTTGTTTGTTTTGCCGACCAAGGGAGCGGAATAAAAAGATCAAATAATATTGCGCCCAATGCTTCAATAAGTACTTCCATTGGTGTTCCTCCTTGTGTGGTCAATCGTATGAGAGCTTCAACGTGTCCGCTTACACGGAGTGAGATTTTAACTGTTTTCTTTCGCGGTGGTGATGGAGGCTATAAGTCTGCGTCTTATGGAACCGCAAGTATTTCGCATAGACTTATATACTTCTTCGCTTATTTTTCCTTTTCTGAAAATGAGTTCAAGCCAATATTCTGTTTCGGAACATTCTTTAAGGGAAATTTCCATTTTATTTTACCTTTTGTTCTATATTACTCTTTGCGGTGGTTATGGAAGAAATAAGAAGCTTGCGAATTTTGCTACATTGTCCATATAGACTATCGTATTCGGTTGTAGTTATCATATGGGTATCCTTAAATAGTCCCAACCAGTAATCTGTTTCATAACACTCTTTCAAGGCAATTTGAAATTTATTGATAAAATCTGCCTTGCTGGATGCATAATTTGCTTCGTGAATGTTAGCACCAATGCTTGTACCGCTACGCAAAAGCTGATTTAGTAACACATTGCTTTTTCTGTGTTCCTTGATTTCTGTGCAAAGATTTACAATATCAACAGCAAATTGCTTGGATAAATCAATTAAGATGTTTTCTTTCATGTAAACCTCCGTTTTATGAATTGACACATCGTGTCATAAATTGATGCTAACGCATCATGATTTCTCGCTGCGCTCCATGAATTGAATTGCCCCAACAAAATGTGCCGTCAGGCACAATTCATGCCGTTAAGCAATTCATGGCGAAGCCAATTCATGCCCGAAGGGCAATTCATTGAATCAATCGCGTGCAAGGCACACGATTGATTCAACATGGCTCGTACGGGGAAAAAGATCAAAAACAGCGGCTTTTTGCGCTTTAAACCCTTTTTCCTCGAATATCTTTACATCTCTTGCCAGAGTTGCGGGGTTGCAGGAGATATACACCACTTTTTCCGCGCCGGACAGAGCTATATCGTTTATCACTTTTTCTGTCATTCCCTTTCGGGGTGGGTCGGTTAGGACAACACGGGGAGCGCCGAAGGTCTTTTTACATTCTTCAATACCTTTTTCGCTGTCCGCACACACAAAGCGGAAATCCGTATATCCGTTTGCTTTTGCGTTACGGGAGGCATCCTCCACCGCTTCGGGGATAATTTCTATACCGAACAGCTTTGTGTCCGTATCCGAACAGCAAATTCCCACTGTTCCCGTACCGCAGTAAAGGTCGCACACTATATCGCCTTTTTTAAGGTCCGCATATTCTTTTGCTTTATAAAGCAGCAGCTGTGCCGCCTTGGTATTTACCTGCCAGAAGGAGAGGGGAGATACCAGAAAACGCTTTTCGCACAGAATATCGGTAAGATATGCTTCTCCCTTTAACAGCACGCACTTTTTACCCAAGATCACGTTGGTGTTTTGGGTATTTATATTTGCATAAAAGCTTTTGATCTCGGGGTGAAGTGCGGTTATCTTTTCGCTTACCGGGTACAGAAATGAAACGTCCTCGGTATTCACCACGGGCATAACGCAGTATTCGCCGTTTCCCGTGTTGCGCAGGTAAAGATGACGCAAAACGCCCTTGCCGGTAGCGCTGTCATAAACAGAAACGCCCTTTAATTCCTTTAAAATATCTTCGATGATCTCGGTAGTTTTTTTAGGCTGAAGCAAACAGTCCCCGTGGGGGATAACTCTGTGGGAATGACGAGCGAAATATCCTGCCGCCAAACCGTTTTCTACCTGTGTTACGGGGTACTGAGCCTTGTTGCGGTATCTTTCCGTAACGGGGCTCACTATGTATTCGGGTGTGATCTCGCATTTGCCGATACGGGTAAGGCAATCCCGCACGTGGGTATATTTTAACTTTTTCTCCGCCTCGTAATCCATATGGCGCAAAGCGCATCCGCCGCATTGCTTAAACACGGGGCAGTCCGGCTGAATACGGTCGGGGGAGGGGGTAATAAGCTCCTCGGTCCTTCCCACAAGATAACCCGAAGCCTCTTTTATTATTTTAACCGTCATTTCATCCCCCGCGCAACACATAGGGGTGAATACCACCTTGCCCTCTTCGGTGCGGGAAATTCCGTCCCCTTCCGTGGTGACGGCGGTTATATTCAGTTTATAGACCCGATTTTTTTCTTTCATTTTTTGCGGATCTCCTTTTTCGTTTTAAACTGCGCTGAATACGGTTATCAAAACCGCCAAAACGCTTAATATTTCAAAAATATAAGGCATTTTCAGTTTTTTTGAATTAAGTATTATTCCGTGCCAGATAACGGTTGCACCGCCAAAGCAAATACAGGAAACGGCGGAATTTATTATAAGTGCTTCAAGTGCTTCGCCTCTAAATCCGATTGCTGTCATTATAGCTGAAAGCACGGGCAAAAGCAGTATAGCGGGCATATATGAAGCTTCGGTTCCAAACATCTTTTTGGAAACAAATATGGCGGCAACACCCAAAACCGCAGTGCATACTGCGGAAAACACGGTAAGCATGGTGCTGTTTAAAAGACCGCCGAAAAAGGTCATACACAAATATCCGCCTGCGGCGCATCCTCCCGCACCGCACAAAGCAGTGCAGACTGCGGTTACAAACACGGATTTGCTGTCCCCCTGCAAAAAGGTCTTGTCCCGCAAAAGAAGTGTGCAAAACACACGCAAAGCAGCCAAAAGACAAATTGCGGAAATGATGTAAATTCTCATTTTTTGCCTCCCTTTACCTTTGTTCTTCCGTATGCAACAGGGAGAGTATATCTGTCAATGATAGGAGTAATTGCGCCCATTATAACCACTGCGGCGTAAACGCCCTCTTCGGCAATTCCCAGATACCGTATAAGCACGGTAAGCGCCGCCGTTCCCACGGCGAAAGCTATCTTTCCCGTATCGGTTACGGGCATAGAATAAGTATCTGAAAAAGCAAACACTGCGGTAAGCATAACACCGCCGGAAAGCAGGGATACCAGCATAAAGAATATGGCTTCGTTATCGCCCTTGGGGAAAATAAGGGTAACCAGACACAAAACAAAGGCAAAAGCCACAGGGGCATGTAAGCGCATTTTTTTGCGTACCAAAAGGAATATACAGCCCAAAAGCAAAAGCATAAAGCTTATCTCGCCGATATTACCGGATATGGTTCCGTAAAATTGGTCCCACAGCGTACCGGAAGAAACCTTCCCCTGCGCCAAAAGCTGTAACGGAGTGTAGGTTCTGAAGGAGTTTATATCTGCTTCCGTGGGATTAAATATAAAAGGGGATACGTATACAAACGCCTGAGTGGCTCTGGAAAGAAGCTTTGAGAAAAACGTCCGTACTGCCGCCGCGGCGAAAAAACCGCCAAAGAAGGGCTTTCTGCCCCCGGGAAGCCACAACGAAGGCACAGCTGCCAACACGCCGCCCAGCATAGGAATATAATAGGGCACGGATACGGGCAGGGTAAAAGCAAACACCGCGCCGGAAACGGCGGTATCCAGCAAAGTAAAGAGGTCTGCTTTTTGCTTTAACACGGCTTTTGCACCGAAAGCAAAAGCTACGGAAAAAATGACGGATATCAAGGTTATAAAAAGGGCGCGCCATCCGTATGCGTATACGCTCCATATGAGGGGAAGCAAAAGTATTACGCATCTGTCTGCGGCAAAGGACAAAGCGGTAGTTTTGTCCCGCAGGGTGGGGGTGTATGTCATTTGCTTTCCTCCTTTTTCCGTTTATCTATAATATCAAGCAGTTTTATTTCCGAAGGACATATATACTCACAGCATCCGCACATATCGCAAAGCTTTGCCCAGGCGGGTCTGTGGCTTCCGTCAATAAAGGTGTGGGGTGCAATACGCATGGGGCAGTGGGTAATACATTTTCCGCACATAATACACGCCTGCGTCTTTTTGTTCAGGGGTTGGGTTATTATAAGCTGGGATGTGGATTTGGTAACGCATCCGTTTTCCAGATCTGCCGCCTTTCCGTTTACCGCACCGCCGTAAACGCACAAAGCGTCTTCGGGCACGCCGCCGCATTGTTCCGCAACAGTGCGCAAGGAAGTACCGATAGGTACAATAAGATTTGCGGGGGATACGCATTTTTTACCGCTTACGGTAAGATATTTATCGGTTACGGGCACACCCTCCGCGCAGGCTTTGTATATTCTCAAAACCGTTTCTGCGGAAAATACGGTGTAGCCTATATCGTGGGTGGCTCTGCCTGCAGGCACTTCTTTTTTTATTACCGCACAAAGCAGGTTTCTTTCTTCGCCCAAAGGATATTTGGGAGCGAGCCTTGCAACGGATATAAGCTTATCCTTTTCGCCGATAACGCTCTTTAAAGCGGCAAAGGATTTTCGCTCGTTGTTTTCCAAAGCAAAGATCACCTGCTTCACCCCGATAGCCTTTGCAAGTATACGGGCGCCGTATACCAATTCCTTGGGGTGCTCTTTTACAATTTCACGGACAAAGCTTCCGTACGGGTCGGATTGAACGCAGTTTATCACCAGACAAAATGCTTTCCCCCGGGATGCGATAATTTTAACGTGGGTGGGGAAACCGCTGAATGTTCCCACAACACCCATAGTACGTATTTTTTCGGTTATTTCTTCGGGGGTTATTTCGGAGATCGGCTTTGAAAAAGGTACGGCGGGAGCGCAGGTTTCGGTCTTATCGGATTTAATAACGATATAATGGGAATTATCCTTCATGAGCAACCGCACAACGGTTCCGGAAACGGGCGCGTGGAGATAAGCCAGTCTTTCGCTTACGGCGATAACCTGACCTTTTTTAACGTACTCTCCTTCTTTTATGCAGGGCGCGGTATCTCCTCCCGCCTGCTGGTATGCGTTTATCGCAACTGCCGCAGGAGTAAATACTTTGGGGGACACCCCGTGGGAAAGCCCGGTTTTGTTAATTTTTATTCCGCCGTAAAAACTGTTTGCCATAAAGATAACCTCTCGATATATATTATATCTCAATATATTATCTTAACATTAAAAAAAAGATATTGCAAGTATTAGTTTAACTATTGAAATTTTTATTAAAATATTGTAATATATCTTTGGGGTGATATCGGTGAATTTAACAGAAAAGTTTGAAATAAAGGTTTTTATCCTGTATTTGCTTAAAAATCTGGACGAACCTCTGGATTATGATACGATCAGCGAAATAGTTGTGCAGGACGGTTTTGTAAACTTTTTCGATTTTGCGGATTGTTTTGCGGATCTTGTCGATGCAGGTCAGATAGATGCGTTTTTTGAGGGCGAGCTGCCCACTTATCTCATATCCTCCACGGGCAGAGAAGCCGTAAGCAACGTGGAAACACGTCTGTATAATACTGTCAGAGATCAGGCATTGCGCAGTGCCCAGCGTCTTCTTGCCTTGCGTAAGGACGGTACCCGCGTTTTGTCCGATATCAAGCCCTGCGGCGAGGGATATAACATTACCTGCACTATCGCCAACAGCACGAAAACCGTGCTTAACGTGGAATTGTACGTTACGGAAGAGCGTTATGCACATCAGCTTATCGGCAATTTTGAGGATAACGCAGAAAACGTATATAAGGGAATAATGGCGCTCCTTTCCGGCGACGTTAATTATATTTTCAATGACTAAAGCACTTGATATTACCAACGCTTTATATAACCTTTACCCGGAAGCCCCCTGCGGTCTGCATGCGGAAGGGGATCCGTACCGTCTTTTCGTTATGGCGGTGCTTTCCGCCCAGTGTACGGATGAACGGGTGAATGCGGTTTCCGTAGAGCTGTTCAAAAGGTTTCCCACTCCGCTTTCCATGGCAGAGAGCAAAGAAGGGGAACTGGAAAAATACATATACACAGTAGGCTTGTATAATTCAAAAGCCAAATCTCTGCGGGAAGCTTGCCGCCGTATTGTTGATGTGTACGGAGGCGAAATACCTTCGGAAATGGAGGATCTTCTTTCCCTTCGCGGAGTGGGAAGAAAGGTTGCAAACCTGCTGAGAGGGGATATTTTCGGTCTGGGCGGTATTGTAGCGGATACTCACTGCATAAGAATATCTGTAAGACTGGGACTCTGCTCAAAAAAGACCCCTTAACCGTGGAAAAAGAGCTTACTCCTCTTATCCCTCAGGAAAAGCAATCCGGATTTTGCCACCGTATCGTTTGGTTCGGAAGAGAATATTGTACCGCCAGAAACCCGTCTTGTGAAATTTGCCCCCTTTCCCATCTGTGCGATACCGCACATAACTAAGTTCGCCTTCGGCGAGTGAAGTTGCCTTCGGCAGTGAAGTTCACTACGTGAGTGAAGTTTGCGCCGTTACCGGCGCAAGTGTTATCGTTTTTTGGGCGAACTTAACTTCACTTTGCGAGCGAAAGAACGCAAAACTTCACTGTAAGCGTAAGCGAACAACTTCACTTTTGCGAAGCAAAAACTTCACCGATTTTATTAAAGAGGACATTATGAAAGACTCCGAATTGCGTACAAGGGCGAAAAAATTTGCGTTACGAGTTATCACCGTATGAGATGAGATAGATGCTCGTAAAGGTCGAAGCGTGATTATTAATCAAATCATCAGGAGTTCAATGTCCATAGGCGCAAATATTCACGAAGCTAATTATGCATCAAGCAGATCAGATTTTATAAACAAGTTTCATATTGCGGCTAAAGAGTGTGCAGAAACCGAATATTGGATCGAAATGCTTGCAGGATGTAATGCAATATCCGAAAATCTTTCGAGAGAACTTTTACAAGAGTGCGGAATAATTCATCGCATGCTTTCAAAGTCCCTTAGCACTCTGAAAGCGAATGCTGATTTGACGAAATAAAACATTACTACTCAGGCTTTTCGGCGTAGTATGCACCTTTGGTGCGTAGTATGCCTTCGCTCAACGCTTCGGCGTTATAACCACAGAAAACCAAAAAAATTAATATAAAACACGAAAGGACACAAAAATGAAAAAAATCACAGCATTTCTTTTGCTTGCTCTCTTGGTGATCGTTCCTTGCTTTGCTGCATGTAACGACCCCGCAGACGATACAGGCAAAAACAATTCCGAAGTTTCCGAAGAAGCCGGATTTCCTCTTGAATATAAGAAATTCGACAATGCTACAGTAACCATTCTTGCTATTGCCTCAGGCAGACACACTTATGGTGAAATGCAGTTCGTTCCCAATGACGAGCAGGACGGCAACGTTATTAACGACGTTGTTGCGGAAAGAAACAATTATATCGAACAGCAGTACGGTATAACTATCGAACTTATTCCGGAAAGCTATCCCAATGAAAAGATCGATGATATGCTTGCAACCGGTCTTGATACCTATGACGTTATCGTTGGCGACGTATTCAATATGATGCCCAAGGTAACCTCCGGTGCATTCCACAAGCTTAACGATCTCCTTCTTCTCGAAAACGAATGGTGGGATCAGAACTCCATCAAGTTCCTTTCTCCCGCAGGCGATACCTATATGGTAGCAGGCGATGCTCTTATCTGCGACGATATATTCACTTATCTCGTGCTCTTCAACAAGGATATGTACGAAGATCAGGGTCTTGTAGCTAAGTACGGCACTATGTACGAAATGGTAGATGCAGGCGAATGGACTTATGACCGTCTCTACACCATAGCTAAAGAAGTTTCCCGTCCCGATCCCGACGGAAAGTGGACCAACGTAAACTGTACTTACGGTTTGCTTGGTGATGCATACGGTTCTACCATGATGGTAGCAGGCGCAGGCGTTTCCACCGTTGAACTTACCGAAGACGGATTCAACCTCGTTGTAGGCTCTCAGAAGTCTATCGATGTTTTCCAGAAGGTTCAGCAGATGATGGGCGACCCCGCTGCTTGCTGCTACGTTGAACAGATTCCCGAATCCTGGTCCGGTATCAGCTCCATCTTCAAGAACAACAGAGGTCTTTATTACCTTACCGTTGCAAACGGTATCGTAACTCTCAGACAGTCTGTTACCGAAGAAGAGGCTGTAAACTTCGGTGTTGTTCCTATTCCTAAGTTTGACAAAAATCAGGAAGAATATTACGCAGGTATCAACGCATACCAGTCCGAAGTTATTACTATTCCTTCCACCAACAAAGAAAATCTTGATGTAACCGTATATGCTCTCGAAGCATTGGCTTACTACAGCCATTCTCCCGCTTCCGGCAAGAGCCTTAAGGAAGCATATTACGAAACCGTTCTCAAGCTTCAGTCCGTTGAATCCGACGATGACGCTCGTATGCTTGATATCGTATTCGGCAACCGTCTGTACGACCTCGGCGGTATCTACAACTGGGGCGGACTTATCGGCGTATATTCTCACTGCTTGCGTAACAACGCAGGTCTTGCTTCCTACTGGGAATCCATCCAGGGCAGCGTTGAAGCTGAAATGGACGCAACCCTTGAAGCTTATAACGACATGAAATAAAACCAATAATCGGGAGGGCGTATAATGAAAAAAATATTATGTTTTGTTCTGGCGGCAGTCTGTGTATTCACTACCGCGTGCGTACTGCCCGCCAATGATTATTCAAACGATGTTTTTGCCGCAGGTGAAACGGAAAAAGCCGTTGTTCCCATAAACGATATTGCTGCCGTTTATATAGAAACGGATAGAACTATCGTAGTGGACGAGTACAGAGCCTGCAGTATAAAAATCGTTGATGTTTACGGAAATACCGTGGAGGATGCCGCAAGCAAGATAAAGGTTCGCGGCAACTCCACCTCCTCCGGCGCAAAAAAGCCTTATAACTTTAAGTTAAGCTCCAAAACCGAGCTTTTGGGTATGGGCAAGGCGAAAAAATGGTGTTTGCTTGCAAACTGTTATGAAAAAACGCTTATCCGCAACGAAATGGTGTTTGATTTCGCGCGGAACGCTACCTGCCTGCAGTATACTCCCGACAGCCGTTTTGTAGACGTTTATCTTAACGGTGTTCTGCAGGGAAATTACATTCTCTGCGAAGCGGTGGAGGCGGGCAGCAGCCGTGTGGATATTGATATCGATAACGGCGAATTCCTTTTGGAAAGAGATGTCCGTGAAGACGAGGGCACGGTGTATATCGAATCCCCCGTGCTGGGCATCCGATTCGGTATAAACGAGCCGGAAGAGCCCACAAAGGAGCAGGTGGATTCCTTAAAGGCTTTCTTAAGAAAAGCGGAAACCGCACTTTCTTCGGGCAAAATGTCAGAGATCGAAAAGTATTTCGATGTAGAGTCTATTGTAGATTTTTATATCATTATGGAATACTTCAAGCAGGTGGATGTTTCCGTGGGAAGCACACGCTTTTATATTAAGGACGGCATTATCTACGGCGGTCCTGTCTGGGATTTCGACCTTACCATGGGCAACTGCCTTTCTTCCTATTACACTGCGTATAACAACGTGGGAGGAAGCGGTAAATCCTGCGAAGGCATATACTGCAACGTGGATTGGTTCAGGTATTTTAACAAGATTTCCGAATTCCAAAAGCTCCGTAACGATCGCTTTTTGGAACTGCAGGACGGTATAGTAAAGCTTTATACCCGCACGGTAAACGGCATAAGCTATATAGATACCGTCACAGCGGATTACGAAGCTTCCTTTGCCCGCAACTATAAAGAGGCAGGCTGGAAGATAGATATTGTTTACAGCACGCTTGAGCGTATTCCCGATAAAACATACGAAGCAAATCTGCTCTACCTCCGCACCTGGCTTAAAGAGCGTAACGAATGGCTGCTCACACACTGGGGTCTTACCCAGCGCAACTACGTTGTGCCCGAAAAGGCTTCGGGTATGAAAGCAGACGGCGGTATTATCTACGGCCTTAAAGCAGGGGTCACCCCTAAAAAGTGCGAAGATATGTTTGCGCTTAACGCTACCGTAACCACCGAATACGAATTCGTGGGAACCGGCAGCACCGTAAGAAACGAAGGCGTAACCTATGGCTTCGTGGTCTTGGGTGATGTGGACGGAAACGGTATAGTGGACGCAAGAGACTATATCAGAGTCCGCCGTGATTTTCTCGGCACCTACGATATAGAGGGACTCTGTGAACTGTCTGCGGATTGCAACGGCGACGGAAAAATTTCCGCCACCGATTACCTTATGGTAAGACGCCATATCACCGGTAATTTTAATTTGTACGAATAAGATCACCCCAAGAAACCTATCGGTTTCTCGGGGACCCCGTAAAAAAATACCACAAAAAAATTAAAGGAACCGAGAAATCGGTTCCTTTTTTGTTATACTAATTTAGTAGGGAATAATGTTATTCCAATAATAATTAACCTTTTTGGCGTAAATTTCCAACCAGCATTCACAAAAGCTGTATTTTCCTTCGCCGTGAAGATAACCGTAGATCAAGTTATTAGAAGGGTTTTGCGTATCTAAATAGTGGTATATAAACTCGTAAGCGCATTTTCTTGAATTTATGGTTTTTATAAATAAATCCGCGTCCCAGCATTTTACCGTTCTCTTACGGTTCTTTTCACGCTCCTGTACAAAAACACGAGCCTGAACACCGCATACAGATTTATAGTCATCAATCAAAGTAAACTCAACTTTCGCAGCATCTGTGACCATAAGCTTGTTGTAAGGGTTATCGGGATGCTCGGGTAATATCTCAAACCCGTCGGGAAATTCAAATATCAGCTTTCCGTCCCGCAAATATACCTTTTCCGCAATGCAATCGTGCAGGGTAAGATGAGTGTTGTTATCCTCGCAGTGAATGAAGTTATCGTTCATATTTATACCTCGCTAAAAAATACGGCTAATTTATCCTTACGTATCCCGTTTGTTCGATAAGGCGTTGACCTTCATCGGACAAAAGCCAATCTATGAGGATTTGTATATTTTCGTTTTCGTTATCAGCGCGGTAAATTGCGTAAAATTCCGCAACGACGGGATAACTTCGGCTTTGAATATTTTCCGCACTGGGGTATACTCCGTTAAGCGAAAGCATTTTTACAGCGTCATTTTCCACAATGCCGTCCATATAGTAACGGAAAGAAAAACCTATTGAAGCACCGGTAACGGCAAGAAAAGATTTTGTGCCTGTTTTGTAATCCCCCATAAACGATTCAAAGGTAGTTTGGCTTCCGCTTCCTTCCAGTCTGGTAATGGGATTTATAACGCGGTTTGCGCCGCCTACCTCGTTCCAGTTGGAATATTCGCCGGCGTATATTTTTCGTATTTGTTCCACGGTTAAATTATCCACAGGATTATTCTCGTTTACAAAAAATACAAATGCCTCCAAACCGATAGGAACGTAAACAAGCTCAACACCTTTTTCCTCGGCATACTCTTTTTGCTGTTGGGAAGGTCCTGCGCAGAACAAAATATCGGTGGTGCCGTCAACTATGGCTTGGTAGCCCCGCACCGTGTTTTTGTATTGCATAGCGCTGTCGGGGGCAAAGTTTTCGCCGTAAAAATTATTGTCGGAAAAGCTGCCGCCCTCGTATGTAACGCAGCCTTTCGGGTAAATGTTATCTATAACCGCGGCGTAAACAGGAACTAACGCCGCCGCACCGTCCAAAACGGGAAGGTTTTCCGTAAGCTTTAAAGAAGAATTGATCTTTGGCAGTTCGGAGCCTTCTTCGTGGGGAAGATATTTCCCAACGTCGATCATCTTCGCTTGCGTCGCACCGCTGAAGTTATTGGAAAGTCTGCGGGTGAGTAACTGATATACGCTCAAATTAAAAGCACAGAATACTGCAATAACAAGAAGGATAGACAAAATCTGTTTTGTTGTCTTCATTTATCTCCACAGCTCCTTTGCAATAAAATAAATGATAGAGCTGTGCTGATAAGCATAAACCGCATAGACAAAGTGAGCAATCGTCAAAGCGGCGCAAATACCGATAACCGAAAAAAGAATGATCAAATATGTACGGTTTTTCATAGAAAACACCTCACATATATGCAATAGCGTCGAGCAGAAGCATATAAACGCCGATAACTACAGCCACTACCGCTATGGCAACAATTACCGAAATTACCAACAGCGTTGTTCGTTTAACCATTTCATCGCGGGAATAAATGGAAAACGGCGCGCCGTATTTTTTAATTTTGATTTTCAATCGTAAATAGCGAATCAACGAAACAACAAAAAATACTATCGCAGCCAAGGGAAGACCAAAGAGAAATAAACAAGATAAAATGAGTATATGCATTTCTATATACACCTCGCTTTAATATAATTATATCAGACAAAAAACGAATTGTCAATAATACACGGCGCGGCGGGTATGGAATCAAGGCGCAAGCCTTGTATATCATCCGCAACTTGTTGCGGTATATCATCAAAACGAAGTTTTGTATATCATCAAGCCGCAGGGAATACACGCTAAAGCGTGATGAGATACAGCCCGATGGGCTGATGATATACACCGCACTTCGCACGGTGATGATATACCAATCCTGCGGATTGGATAAAAAAACACACACTCTCAAAGAGTGTGTGTTTTTTGGTGGAGACTACAGGACTCGAACCTGTGACCCCTTGCACGTCAAGCAAGTGCTCTAGCCAACTGGGCTAAGCCTCCGCGCAAGTGAGATTATATCACAAGGGTTGGCAAAAATCAACCCCTATTTTCTTTTGCTTGCGGCGCGTTTTTTCTTGAAGGCGTTTATCTTTTTATTTACGATTACCATTGCCGCCACGGTAGCTGCAGTTCCCGCTACCGCGCCGATAACGCCCCATTTAAGGTTGTTTGTATCGGCTTTTTTGCATTTTTCGGCTTTTTTCTTTTCCACAACCGCTTCTACGGTTTCCTTTATCTGCTTTTCGTCCAGTCCGCCGCAGGCGTTAAGGGCTATCTTTTGCAGTTTTTCGGCGGTATTTTTATCAAGCCCTGCGGTGTAGGTATTGCCCACGGGGTTAATTTTGCAGAACGAATAAAGATG
>JAFOBR010000034.1 GCA_017381715.1 Clostridia bacterium | reverse complement strand
GTTTGAAGATAACTGGCTGATTGTTTTACACGGTGTCGAAAAGGAAATCAACCTGAAGCATATAGGATTCCATTTTGAAGACGGAAAACAACCCAAAATGCTTTTTATATACGATGAAGGCGATCCGAACTTCGATTGGGATCTTACTTATGGTTCCAAAGCGTTTATAGAGATATCAAAGAAGGATATTCCTTATGATATAGGTGAAAGATATACCGTAAAAGACGAAGACGGAAATGAAATTATCCATGATATCTTCTTCTTTAGAGCCTTGGAAACGAAAGAGGCCGAATCTAACGGATACGAGCTTCCCGAATAGTACGAATCAATAAGGGCAAATTTTGCAAAGGTTGACAATACCCTTTGATGTGGTAAAATATATTTAAGGAAAATGTTGATTTTCTGCAACCTTTCACTCTTCACTAACAATAAAACCTCCGAGAAATCGGAGGTTTTTTGTGTTATTTACCTATATGGGGATTCTGTCTGTGAGCTTCTTCGATAACCGCAAGCTGCTGGCGGACCTGGCAAAGCTTTATATCGTGCTCTCTGCCTTCGGTAAAGAGTGCGTATATCTGGTCGTAATAGGTCTGAACAGCGGCGATAAAGGGTGCCTGAGGGTCGCCTTCCCAGCTTTCCTCGTGCCAGTTAAGCTTTTCGGTGCAGTATGCGGGAAGCTTTTCTTCACCGCCCATGGTAAGCGGCTCTTTTATAAGCACCTGCTCGGGCGCTTCCTCGGGAATAAAGTATTTCCAATCAATATGAGCCATGCTTCCCTTAAGAGAACCGCGGGTACCGTGGAGCTTGTATGTAAAGAGAGGGTATCCGTCTGCGGAAGAGATCTCAAGGTCGATAAGAGGCTTGTTAGGTGCAGTAAGTATGAGCTTGCAGTAATCCTCTGCATCGCCGAAGGTGTTGCATCTGTCCATACGGCAGAAAACTTCGGGCATACCGTCGTACATATCCATTATATTAAGCGCCTGATCAAGAGGGTGAGGTCCTGTGTTTGCCAGATTACCGCCGTTGAATTCGCGACAGCACTGCCAGTCCCAGCGGCGTGCGTAGCCGTTGAACTGAATTCCCACCTGAACCAATCTGCCCAACACGCCGGAAGCGATAACTTCCTTTACCTTTTCAAAATAATGGGCAAATCTGGACTGCTGGAATACAAGGAACGCTCTGCCGTTCTTTTTTGCAATTTCGCACAATTCGTCAAACTGCTCTACTGTGGGAACGCAGGGCTTTTCGCACAGTACGTTAAAGCCGTGCTCAAGCAGATCCTTGGTGACGGGGTAATGAAGATGGCTGGGGGTGGAGTTAATAACAAGGTCTATATCGGTTCTGCCGTAAAGCTGGGTGTGGGAAGTGAATGTTTCGCATCCGTATTCCTCTGCCGCACGTACACGGCGAACATCCATAGGCTCTACAACGCCGATAACCTTAAAACGCTCGGTATCCTTTTTAAGATGCAGACCGTGAATATCTCTGCCGCTTCTGCCTTGACCGAGTATGACTACGTTTAACTGTTTCATATTTATCACAACTCCTTACATTATTGGAATAATTATAACACACGATATAAGGGTTGTAAAGAAATTTTTTCATTATTTTGCCATAAGTAATCCCGTTTTTTTATCCCAGTACTGTCGGGTCACGTTTCCGTCGGTGCGGGATGTCCCGTCAAATACAAATGAGTGTATGGTTACCAGTATTTTTTCCTCCGTTTCCTCGGTGTTATACACCATAACGGCGGAAAAAGGTTTAAAATCCCCTTCCTTGCTTGCCTCTATGGCGCGGGGAAGCAGCTGGCGGGATGCAAAAGAGTGAAATTTTTTTGCCAGATTTTCATAAAAAGCGTTTGCGGTCTTTTTTAGCTTTCTGCTGCCGAAATCGGGGTAGGACAGGTTTATATATACCAGTTCCTCCCCTTTTTCATTTTTTAATATCTGCTTGGTTTGCATATAATCATTCCTCCCGAAAAGATTGTATGCGTCTTCCCCCCTGCATTAGAACAGGAATAAGGGCGGGAAGTAATAAAGCTATTGCCTGCGTCCGTCCAAAGCCGAAGGATACGGGCAAGCTTACCGCCAGCGCTGTGCAAAGTCCTTTTATTTTGTTCCCGCGGCATACTCCCGCCGCAAGCGGAAGCAGTAAAACAAGACCTATATATGCGTGTTGCACGCTTTCGTCACCGCCGCTTAAAACAGCAGAAAGTAAGGTCAGTATTAAAAGCAGCGGAAAAGAAAAATAAAAATTCTTTTTTATAAAAGCGGTAATAATACAGCAGATATATATTATAACCGTTTGTTTACCGGGAAGCACAAGTCCGCAAAACGCCATAAGCAACGGGACTGCGGCAGGCGTAATTCTGCGGAGGGCTTTTATATTTGAAAGCAGTACCGCAAAAATTGCAAAAAGCACACATTCTTCCGGGCCCGCTTTGGTTACTGCGATACAGGCGGCAACCATCGCCGCAAAAGCCGCCGTCACAGTTTTTCCTTCCGAAACACTGTTTTGCCGGGAAACGCAAGAATATAATCCTGCATACCGTCCTTGGAAAAAGGCGCAAGCGGTGTCATATAAGGCTTCCCGAAGCTTTCCCCGGAAGAAAGCAGGCAGAATATTACGGATATTCCCGCAAGTACGCCGGGAATTCCGCAAATACAGCCCGCCGCAAGTAAAATATACCTGGCAATAACCGACGTATACATATATACCGGTACTATAAAGGCGGTTACCTCGGAAAGCGCCACCACCATCACGGTAATGGGTGCGATAAGTCCTGCGCTTACCGCGGCTTCTCCGAGTATCAGCGAGCCTACTATTCCAACCGCATCCCCCAATCTTTGGGGCATTCTTACGCCCACCTCCCTTAACAGCTCAAAAACCGTCAGGGCGGCAAAAACCTCTGCCCACAAGGGCATAGGCAGTTTTGAAGCGTATTCTTCCAGGGAAACTTTTATGGCTTCGGGTAATATATGGGGAGCGTGATACCACGCTGCGCAAAAAAACGCAGGCAGCAGCAGGGAAATGATCATTGCGGTAAATCGAAGCGTCCTTATAAAGGTGGCGTAAACCGGTGAACGGTAGTAATCGTCGGAGGATTGCAACGCCTCTGCGAAAACGTAGGGCGCAGTAAGCACGAAAGGGGAACCATCGCATATTATGGCAATTCTTCCCGCTATCAGCTTTGAGATAACCTTATCTGCCTTTTGGGAATTGCCGAACTTCGGCAGCATTCCGTTTCCGGCAATAAGTGTTTCAAGATTTCCCGAATCCGTAAGTCCGGTAATCTTTTCGCTTTGTAAGCGTTTTATTATCTTTTGCGCCATTCCTTCTTCCGCTCTGCCTTCTATCCATACCACCGCCACACGTGTGCTTGTGATATCTCCCATGATCACGGGGACGGATTTAAGGTTTTCGGATTTTACGCACCTTCGTATCAATGCCAGATTAACTTCCCAGTCTTCGGTAAAGCCCACCTTGGGACCCCGCACGGTTATGTCCGTATCGGGCTCGGTTACTGCCCGCTTTACGGTTGCCGTGGCGTTTGCAAGGACACATTCGCTTTGGGTGATAAGCAACGCCTGACCGTCAAGTATTGCCGCTACAGCCTCGTCCGCGTCCTTCGGCTCGGTAACGGATACACCCCGCAAAATCTCCTTCAGGCTGCCCTTTCCGCCGCTTTCTGTAACAGGGGCAATCATCTCGCGGGAGATGTAGCCTCTGTCTGCCATTCCGCGAAGAAAGCAAACAAAAAGTGTTCTTTTACCGAAATCTATCTCTCTGGAAACAAAATCAGAGCAATTTTCAAACCGTTTTTCTATTTCCTCACGCATTTTTCACACTCCCCGTGGTTTAGTTTTCTACAAACGGGAAATTTTATACCAAAAAGCCATTGACTAAAATGTTCGGTGCGTATATAATTATGTTAATTAAACAATGGAGACGTGTGTAATGAAAAAAATATTTTTTGTGTTTTTAGCTTTCGCTCTTTTACTGTGTTCCTGCACAAGCTCTTTTACCGTAAACGTTTCGGAGGCGGGCGCCGCTATGGCAGATGCTACGGGCTATAATTGGATGGAGTACGATAAAGACAGTATATACAACGATACCGGTATATCCGAGGACATGTACGTTAACGGATTTTTCGCCTGGCTTCTTGAAGCAAGCGTAGGCAACTGTGCCTGCGTAGCGGTTTTTGAGGCGGCAGACAGCACAAAGGCTTCGGAGATAGAAACCTATCTTAAAGCGTATCTCACCGACGTTCAGCTTACTCAGGAAAACTACAATGCAGACAACTATGCAATGACAAAAGCGGCAGAATTGTTTGTAGAGGGCAATTACGTGGTTTTCGCCATCGCACCCGATACTTCTGTTATTAAAACCGCTTTTGAAAATGCAAAGGTTATTGGTTAAAGGCAGGCAGACATGAATAAACAAAACAACGGTCTTCGCGCATTTTTTGCGGTATTAATGTGTATTCCCATCGGGTTTATAATATATTTTGCCGTATTTTATACAAATCATAATATTCCCGTGTCCGAGGTAGTTTCTGTTTCGATCACCGCAGGGGACGGCAAGGTATATAATCATACCGACGAGGAAACCAGAACCTTTTTCCTTGATGTTTATCTGGATGCGGTGGCGGACGAAAGTATTACCTCCGTACCTCTGGGAGTTGTTCCTGCCTCCGTGTCTTGCGACAGAGGCGATAAGCGTATAGACTACAAGCTGTATCCCTCCGTAAAGGACGGAACGGTTATTATGCAGGATGAAAACGGATATTTTTACACCCTGCCTTCCGATGTGGAGCAGCATTTGCTTGTAAGAAGCGAATTCCAGTATCTGTATGCGGGAGACCTGCTTCCCGCGTTTACCGTAGTTTCCGGCGACAGAATTCAGGAAATATCTCCCGTTAACTACAAATGGTCCTATAAAAAAGCAGACGGTCAATATTACAGCGATAACATCACCATTAAATATGAGGAGGGAAGTGACCTCCGCATTTATTCCGACCGTGAAAATTCTATCGGATTTTCCGTTCAGCCCAGCACTCTGGAGCTTCGTATTAACGGTGAAAGCGTAGCGCCCGGCAGCTTTTCCTCCCTTGCTTATTCGGCAGATACCACTTTGGATGTTTCCGTAAGAGCTACCTGGGTAAACGATGGGGAAAGCAACTACGGCACAGCCGAATATAATTTTAAAATACTGTACGATATTCCCGCAAAGGTTTACCTTTCCAACGATGTTTGCGTAAGAGGCGATACCTTGCTTTTGCGTGTGGATATGCTTACCGATGGTGAAACGGTTGAGCTGGAAAGCGACCTGATCACCACTGCGCCCGAATTTGAGGTTCAGGGCGGCGTGGCATACGCCATTCTTCCCATCTCTCTGGAGAATGAACCCGGCACCTATGATCTTACCTTCATCTCCGGTGAAAACACCGTAAAGCTTACTCTGGAGGTTGTTGAAGCGGATTACGGCTTCGGCACGTATCATTATCCCAACGATCTGTTTATTCAGTACGTTGCCAACGATAAGATGGAAGAGCTTTCTTCCATAATAGACAATACCGTAGTGTTCGGCGGAGCTATGTTCTTTACCTTTGACAGTCCTTTCGCTCTTCCCTGCGAAGGCGGCGAGATTATCGAAACCTATGGCAAGAGTATTGTTATAAACGATGAGACTGCTCAGGAAGCCCCCTTCAGCGGTTACGTTCCCGGCAACGTATATCAGGTTGCGGAGGGTACGTCCGTGGTTTCCATGCAGCGCGGTAAGGTTGTCTATGCAGGCGAAACCGCACTTACCGGCGGAACGGTAATTATAAGCCACGGTATGGGTATATATTCCTATTACTTCCACGTAGAGCATATCGCCGTAACCGAAGGCACCACTGTGCAAAAGGGTGCCATTCTGGGCAAAGCGGGCACAAGTCCTCTGTCTCCCGAAGAGGTTGGCAATATCGTTCACAACGCAATTTCCGTCGGCAAGGTCTTTGTAGACCCCAAGCCCTTTATCGAAGGCACGTTGTTTATTGATTAATAAGCACCCAAGGCACTATACAACTATTTCAAAACGAATAGAAATTCAAGCGCTCTTTTTAAGGGCGCTTGAAATTTTTTACTTTACAAACACAAAATATAGTGGTATAATATTATGTAAATTACAATATCCGAAAGGAAAAACAAAACCGTTATGAAATGTCCTATGTGTTCGTACCCCGAAAGCAAGGTTATAGATTCCCGTCCCTCTGCGGATCATTCTTCCATACGCCGCCGCAGAGAGTGTGAAAAATGTCAAAAGCGCTTCACTACATACGAAATAGTTGAAACCGTCCCTCTGGTGGTGGTAAAGCGTGATAAATCCCGTGAAACCTTTGACAGAAGCAAGCTGCTTCGTTCCATTATTTCCGCCTGCGATAAACGCCACGTTTCCCGCGAGCAAATGGAATCTATTGCGGATGAAATTCAGTTCACCCTGCAGAACTCTCTTCAGAACGAGGTTAATTCCACCTATATCGGCGAGCTGGTTCTGGAAAAACTCCGCGGTATAGACGAAGTTGCGTATATCCGCTTCGCATCCGTTTACCGTTCTTTTAAGGATATTTCTCAGTTCCTTGAGGAAATAACCAATCTTAATAAATAGACCGACAGACCGCGTTTTGCGGTCTTTTTTCTTTTAAAAATGCTTAATTTTTTTAAAAAAATCTATTGACAAATGCGTTTTTCGGTGATATATTTACGTGTAGTTAGCATATGCTAATAGCAAAAGGCAGGTTGAATATGAATTTAACAAAAGCACAAGAGGGTATGGAATATATCATCCGCGCCATAGAAACGGAGGACGAGGAGCTGGATAGCTTTTTGTTCACTCTGGGATGCTACAGCGGTGAAAAAATAACCGTGGTATCCCGCAGAAAGGGTACTTGCGTTATTTCCGTAAAGGATGCCCGTTATTGTATAGACAATCAGTTGGCGCAAGCAATTATTATATAAAAAGGCTGTATAAGCCCTTTTATTTGGCAGGGCGGTTAGTCCTTGCTAACTGAAATTTTTGAAAGGAGAAAAAGGAATGAGAATTGCATTAGCGGGAAACCCCAATTCGGGCAAGACCACAATGTATAACGCCCTTACCGGCAGCAGCGAAAAGGTGGGAAACTGGGCAGGCGTTACGGTTGATAAAAAAGAGCATCTCGTAAAGAAAATATACTGCCCTGCAGGAATGCAGATAACGGCAGTAGACCTTCCCGGCGCTTATTCCATGTCTCCCTTTACAGCGGAGGAAAGCGTTACCAGCGTATACGTTAAAAACGAAAAGCCGGACGTTATTATAAATATTGTTGATGCAACCAATTTAAGCAGAAGCTTGTTTTTTACCACACAGCTTCTTGAATTGGGTATTCCCACCGTTGTGGCGCTTAACAAAAGAGATATTAACGAAAAGAAAGAAACGGTTATAGACGCTTCCGCATTATCCGCAAAATTAGGATGTCCCGTTCTTGATACGGTTTCCACCTCTGCCCAAGGACTTAAAGAGGTAATGGAAACAGCTGTCGGTCTGGCGGGCAAGACCCAGACCGCCCCTTACGACGGGGGTGAAATTGATCTTACGGATAAAGCCGCAGTTACCTTGGCAGACCGCAAGAGATTTGAATTTGTCAACAAGATCGTAAGCGAGGTCGAAACCCGCAAGGTCTTTACAAAGGAACGAAACTTCGGTGATAAGATAGATAATATCATCACCAATAAGTGGCTGGGAATTCCCATTTTTGCCGTAGTTATGTGGGCTGTTTTCTGGATCTCGCAGGTAGGTCCCGGCGCATGGCTGGCAGAAGGCGTGGAGATAGGCAATACGGCTATCCCCGGCTTGGTTACATATATAGAGATGTTCGGCGAATGGGTTGGCGGACTTATGGCAAACGCTTCTCCCCTTTTGCAGACCATAATTGTAGACGGTATCATCGGCGGCGTAGGCGCAGTTCTGGGCTTTTTGCCTTTGGTAATGGTAATGTATTTTATGCTTGCCTTGCTGGAGGACTGCGGATATATGTCCCGTGTTTCCGTGGTTCTTGACCCTATCTTTAAAAAGGTTGGTCTTTCCGGTAAATCCGTAATCCCCTTCGTGGTGGGAACCGGCTGTGCGGTACCGGGAATTATGGCTTGCCGTACCATAAGGGACGAGCGTGAGCGCAGAGCAACCGCAATGCTTTCACCCTTTATGCCCTGCGGTGCAAAAATACCCATTATATCCCTTTTTGCAGGGGCGTTTTTCCCTGAATCAAGCTGGGTTTCTCCCGCAATGTATTTTATGGGGCTTGTCATTATATTCTTCGGCGCTCTGCTTATCAAGTGGATATCCGGCTATAAATACAAAAAGTCTTATTTCATAATAGAGCTTCCCGAATACAAATTCCCCTCTCTTTGGGGTGCGTTCAAATCCATGCTTTCCCGCGGTTGGTCGTATATTGTCAAAGCGGGAACGGTAATTTTGGTTTGCAATGCGGTGGTTACCATTATGGCAACATATAACTGGCGTTTCCAGATGGTAGAGCCTGCAGATTCCATTCTTGCTTCCATTGCATCGCCCTTTGCGGTAGTGCTCATTCCTTTGGGCTTCGGCGCATGGCAGTTGGCAGCCGCGGCTATTACCGGCTTTATTGCAAAAGAAGAGGTTGTTGGAACTCTTGCCGCCGTGTTTGCGGTTTCCGAAACCGTGATAAACGGAGAATTCGAGCTTTTGGAGGGCAGCGCTTTTGTGGATAGCATTGCCGCTTCCGGCGTGGAATTAACGGCAGTTGCAGCCCTTGCTTATCTTATGTTCAATCTGTTCACCCCTCCTTGCTTTGCGGCTATCGGGGCAATGAATTCGGAAATAAAGAGCAGAAAATGGTTCTTTGCAGGTATCGGAATACAGTTTTCCGTTGCATACGTTTTGTCCTTTGCCGTGTATCAGGCAGGTACCTTGCTGGTTTACGGAAAAACGGGAACAGCTTTTGTATCCGGTCTTATTGCTGTGGCCTTGATAATCTTTACCGTATTCGCCTTGGGCTTAAGGTCCAATCTTAAAGTTAAAAAAGAATACGAAAGCAAAAGAAAGCTTAAAGTAAGGGAAATAAAACAGTAAAAATTTTAAAAAGGAGTGCCCAAAAATGTGGGTTGATATAATTGCGGGAACCGTGCTCGCATTGGTTCTGGGCGGCGCAGTGGCATATATTGTTATTGCAAAGAAAAAGGGGAAAAAGTGTATCGGATGTCCCGAAAGCTGCGATAAATGTCCCCATTCCTGCGCAGGGTGTCAAAGCGGCACGGAAAAAGAGTAAAAAGTTTTGAAAATTGGCAGTAAATTTACTGCCAATTTGCTTTTTCATAATTGATATTGGGTTTTGTTTATGTTATTATTTATATAGAGCGTATTTCTTTAAAACGGAGGATCAATATATGAAAAGAATAATGTTTGTATGCCTCGGAAATATCTGCCGTTCCCCTATGGCGGAATTTATTTTTAGAGATATGGTAAAGCAAAAAGGCTTGGAAAATGAATTTTTCATCGCTTCATCTGCCACAAGCACAGATGAAATTATCGGCGGTATTGGCAATCCCGTGTATCCTCCCGCAAAAAGAGAGCTTTTGTCCCACGGCATTTCCTGCGAAGGAAAACGGGCTGTTCAGTTAAAGTGGGAGGACTACGAAAAATACGATCTGTTTGTGGGTATGGACAGCAGTAATATCCGCAATATGAATACTATCCTCAAAGGGGACAAGCAGAAAAAGATCCGCAAGCTTATGGATTATACCTCCCGCCGCGGCGACGTTGCCGACCCTTATTTTACCGAAAGGTTTGATATAGCCTACCGTGATATTTACGATGGCTGTGAAGGATTGTTAAAAGCGCTTTTAAAATAAATTTTAAAGGAGACTACCATGAACAATAATCTGGTTTATTATTATTGCAACGTTTCCACCGCGCTGGCTGTGCTTAAAGAAAAAGAAATATGGATGACAGATATAAGAAATCTTAACGATCTTAACGAGCTTACCGGCGTTTACAATATGTTTTTTAATTTGCTGGAGGAATACGATCTGCACAGAGAAAATATTCTTCCTCCGCTTTTCGATATCGCCCGTCAGCCGGGTGCAATACAGCTTTACGAGCGTCCCACAAGGGCACATTCCTATTACGTGGCGTGCTTCAGCAAAAACAGAGATTCGGTTAGCCAGTGGGTTTCCTTCGGTGATGACGGACACGGACTCGCTATCGGCTTTGACGAACAGCAGCTTATCTCCGCCGCCTGTGCAGAAGGCTTGGAATACCACGCCATTTCCTACGTGCAGGATGAGGATATAAAGCAGTATATCCCCGAAATATACGAGGTTCTTTTGGGTATGGAGGATAAAAGCGGCAGAGCGCTTATGGATGCCTCTATGTCCCGCATAAAGGAAATATACCAGTCCGGCGCATATTTCAAAACCCACCATTACAGAAGCGAAAACGAAAAGCGTATTATATACGAATATCCCCGCACCGTAAAAAACCTGCCCGACGGCTGGGAGGTTAAGGCGATAAAGGCGTATGCAAAAAAGAATATGATCAACACCTGCGTTCCTCTTGCATTTCCCGCATCTGCCATAAAGGCGGTAATAACCGGCCCCAAGTACCAAAAGAATTTTTACGAGCTTGAAATGGCGCTTGAGGTTCTGGGATACAAGGTAAGCGATATTACTATTCTCGAATCCACCAGCGGATATAGATAAAAAAAGCACCCCAAAAATGCATACGCATTTTCGGGGACCCCGAACAAAAAATCACCCCAAAAATGCATACGCATTTTCGGGGACCCCGAACAAAAAATCACCCCAAAAATGCATACGCATTTTCGGGGACCCCGAACAAAAAATCACCCCAAAAATATAAATTTCCCTCTTTAAATTCTTGTTTTTTTGTGTTATACTGTTTTTTAAGTTATTGTATTTTACTTTTTTCAGGAGAGATATATTATGGCAAACTTGGATACTACATGCGTACAGGGCGGTTACAGACCCGGTAACGGCGAACCCAGACAGATTCCCATTATTCAAAGCACTACCTTCAAATATAATACCGGCACGGATATGGGCAAGCTTTTTGACCTTGAAGCAAGCGGATATTTTTATTCCCGTCTGCAAAACCCCACCTGCGATACCGTGGCGGCAAAGATCTGCGCCCTTGAAGGCGGCACTGCGGCAATGCTTACCTCTTCCGGTCAGGCGGCATCCTTCTTTTCCATATTCAATATCGCTCAGGCAGGGGATCACGTTGTGTCCTCCTCCAGCATATACGGCGGTACCTTTAATCTGTTTAACGTAACCATGCGCAAAATGGGAATAGAGTTTACCTTTGTTTCTCCCGATTGCACCGATGAAGAGCTGGAAGCCGCTTTCCGTCCCAACACCAAGGCTGTGTTTGGCGAGACCGTGGCAAATCCTGCGCTCACCGTTCTGGATATAGAGAGATTTGCTAAAGCTGCTCACGCCCACGGATGCCCTCTTATTATAGACAATACCTTCGCAACTCCCGTTAACTGCCGTCCCTTTGAATGGGGCGCGGATATAGTTACTCATTCCACCACCAAGTATATGGACGGACACGGCTCCGCAGTAGGCGGCTGTATCGTTGACAGCGGTAAGTTTGATTGGACCAAGTATGCAGATAAGTTCCCCGGACTCTGCACTCCCGATGAAAGCTACCACGGAATTACTTATACAGAGCGTTTCGGTATCGAAGGCGCGTATATAACCAAAGCCACTGCACAGCTTATGCGTGACCTTGGCGCAACCCAATCTCCTCAGTCTGCATATTATCTTAATCTCGGCTTGGAAAGCCTGCATCTCCGTATGAAGCAGCATTGCAAAAATGCGCAGGCGGTAGCGGAATTCCTTGCGGGTCACGAAA
The DNA here is from genome assembly GCA_017381715.1 of Clostridia bacterium. Lineage (GTDB taxonomy): Bacteria > Bacillota > Clostridia > Oscillospirales > CAG-382 > SFLA01. The sequence goes on along the minus strand of JAFOBR010000034.1, from coordinate 3,601 downwards.
AGATCTCCTGGGTAAAATACTGCGGTCTTAAGGGCGATAAGGATTACGACTTGGCACAGAAATATATGCCCAACGGTTCTTGCGGCGTCGTTAGCTTTGGCGTTAAGGGCGGAAAAGCCGCAGCAGAAAAGTTTATGGAAGCACTTACCATAGCGGCTATCGAAACCCACGTGGCAGACGCAAGAAGCTGTTGTTTGCACCCTGCAAGCACCACTCACCGCCAGCTTTCCGATGAAGAGCTTGTGGCTTGCGGCGTTACTCCCGATCTGGTTCGTCTTTCCTGCGGTATAGAGGGAACAGAGGACCTTGTGGCAGACGTGGCGCAGGCACTTGAAAAAATTTAAAGGAAGTATTTTATGCCTATAAAAATACCAAACGATCTGCCTGCGGTAAAAACGCTGGCGGATGAAAATATATTTGTAATGACAGAAACCCGTGCCATTACGCAGGATATCCGTCCCTTAAAGCTTTTGGTGCTCAACCTTATGCCCACCAAAATAGAAACGGAAACACAGTTTTCCCGTCTGCTGGGCAACACCCCCTTGCAGATAGAGATGGAGCTTATCCACACCAAGACCTACCGTTCCAAAAACGTGGCGGACGAGCATTTGTTTTCCTTTTACAAAACCTTTGACGAGGTTAAGGATCGCACCTTTGACGGTATGATAATTACAGGCGCTCCCGTAGAAAAATTGGATTTCGAGCAGGTGGATTACTGGCAGGAGCTTTGCGAAATAATGGAATGGACCAAAACCAACGTCCACTCCACTCTCCACATTTGCTGGGGCGCGCAGGCAGGGCTTTATTATCATTACGGAATAAACAAGGTTCCCCTTGATAAAAAGCTGTTCGGGGTGTATCCTCATATCGTGGATTACAAAAATTCCATTCTCTTCAGAGGGTTTGATGATATATTTATGGCGCCTCATTCCCGCCATACCACTGTACCCAGAGAGAGCATAGAGGCGGTGCCCGAGCTTAAAATTCTTGCTTCCTCCGAGGAAGCGGGTGTATACGCTTTAAAGAACGAAAGCAGCAGTCAGGTGTTCGTGTTCGGTCATTCTGAATACGACCCCGAAACCTTGAAAAAAGAATATCTCCGTGATAAAAATGCGGGTCTTCCCATAGAAATACCCAAAAACTATTTCCCCGGAGATGACGATACAAAGCCTCCCGTGGTTACCTGGCGTTCCCACGCAAACCTGCTTTTCTGTAATTGGCTCAATTACTTTGTATATCAGACAACTCCTTACGATATTTCAAAGATCCACAAATAAAAAGGAGCATTTTTAATGAAATTATTGGTTACCGGCGGCGCCGGATTTATCGGAAGCAATTTTATATTATATGTGCTTGACCGATACCCCTGCGACCGAATCGTGTGCTTGGATAAGCTCACATACGCCGGTAACCTTTTTTATTTGGAAAGGGTAAAAATCGATCCTCGCTTTTCCTTTGTAAAAGGTGATATTTGCCACAGGGATTCGGTTTATACTCTTTTTGCAAAGGAAAAGTTCGATACGGTGGTGAACTTTGCCGCCCAGTCCCACGTTGACCGTTCCATAGCTTCGGCTGAAGATTTTATACAGACCAATGTGTACGGTGTTTCCGTGCTGTTGGACGCGTGCCTTAAATACGGTGTAACTCGGTTTCACCAGATCTCCACCGACGAGGTGTACGGACAATCCTTAACCGATATTCCTTTTACGGAAGCTTCGCCTCTTAACCCAAGCAATCCTTATGCCGCTTCAAAAGCGGCGGCGGATATGCTGGCGCTTTCTTATTACAAAACCCACGGACTTAACGTAACCGTAACCCGAAGCACAAATAATTACGGACCTCATCAGCACACGGAAAAGCTTATTCCCCGTCTGCTTACAAACGCATATCAGGGGTTGGATTTGCCTCTGTACGGGGACGGAAGCAATATTCGTGATTGGCTTTACGTTACCGACCATTGTGCGGCGGTGGATTCGGTGTTGCGAGGCGGTGAAACCGGCGAAATATACAACGTGTGCGCCCGCAACGAGCGCACCAATCTGGATATCGCCCGTCTGGTATGCAGTAAAACGGGAATAGGGGAGGACAGAATATCCTTCGTTCCCGACCGCAAGGGGCACGATAAACGCTATTTCGTTTCGGACGAAAAAATACGAAGCGAGTTGGGCTGGCAACCCCAAACAGATTTCGAAACAGGTTTTTCGATTACCGTGGATTGGTACAAAAATAATTTTTAAAAGAGGAATGTGCCGTGCTGTATCTTAAAAATTTCACACTTCCGAACCGGAGAGATGAGGACGGATACCTGCTTTCCTTCCCGTATCAGCTGGAGATGGAGTGCTATTCCCATACGGACGTATACCCATTCAAGCTGTTTCCCGATAAAGGATTAACGGATATCTCTTTTGAACCCATAACCATCTTTTACGGCGGTAACGGTTCGGGAAAATCCACCCTTTTAAACGTCATTTCCGAAAAGCTGGGCATCGACCGTTCTTCACAGTTCAACAACACGCCGCTTATGCGTTCTTATCTGGAAATGTGTTCTTATTCTTTGGCGTCGGGAGCAAAAGCAGTTCCTTCCCGCAGCAGAAAGATTGTCAGCGATGACGTTTTCGATCTCCTTCTGGATGTACGCGCCCAAAACGAGGGGATCGACCGCGCAAGAGAACGGCTTTTCGAAGAGCATTACCGTATCAACGAAACCCCTATGCCTCGGTTTACTTCTCTTGCAGAGCACGACGAGTTTAAAAAGTGCTTGGAGGCAAAGCGTTCCACCAAATCCGCCTACGTTTCAAAACGTATTCCCAAAGAATTAAAGGGAAGCTCCAACGGTGAAAGCGCATACGTTTACTTCACCCAAAAGATAGAGGAAAACGCCTTGTATCTTTTAGACGAGCCCGAAAACAGCTTATCTCCCAAGCTGCAAAAGGAAATGGTGTCTTTTATAGAGGATTCCGCCCGCTTTTACGGCTGTCAGTTTATCATATCCACCCATTCGCCGTTTCTTCTTGCCGTAAAGGGCGCAAGAATATACGATCTGGATTCATCCCCCGTGCAGCCAAAAACGTGGTACGAGCTGGAGAATGTCCGCGCCTACCACGATTTCTTTAAAGAAAATACCCATTTGTTCCAAAAATAAAAGCTTTTTGCGGTAAACGCAAAAAGCTTTTTTGTATTGGTATTTTATTTACTTGATGCAACGTAGGGTCTTATTGCGCCTGCAACCTGTACTATGGGCATCGTCTGCAGCCATACCTTGCCGGGGCCGGTAAGTACGGTGTGGAACAATCCTTCGCCGCCGAACAGCACGTTTTTAACGCCCTGAACTCTCTGTATCTCCATATGTACGCCGGCTTCAAACGCTGCCACGCTTCCCGTGCTAATAAGCAGCTTTTCGCCGGGGGCAAGCTCTTTTTCCACCAGTTCACCGTCTATTTCAAGAAAAACTACGCCGGCGCCTGAAAGCTTTTGCATAATAAATCCTTCGCCGCCGAAAAGTCCCGCACCCAGATTTTTATTAAAGTGTATAGAAAGCTGTACGCCGCTTTCGGATGCAAGGAAGCAGTTTTTCTGTGCGATCAAGGGCTTTTCGGGAGTT
>JAFOBR010000033.1 GCA_017381715.1 Clostridia bacterium | reverse complement strand
TCCACTGAAACTGACACAGCATATGGACTACAACCGACAGCAGATGCTCTTTTGTAGGGAAATAATATGTAAGATTTCCCGGACTGATGCCAAGCTCCGCTGCAATCAGCTTCGGAGAGGTGGCAGAATAGCCTTTTTCAAAAAACAATTCACAGGCTACCTGGATAATTTCATTTTTCGTTGTTGTTCTGTTTACTCTGGCCATTAAATCCGCCTTTCTTCGTATTTTTAGTACCTGCATCACTTATTGTACCGGTACTATTTTACATTATATATAACATCTTGTAAACGTATTATTCAACAGAATTTCGGTATTGGTTTTGTAGCTTTTTACAAAATTTTAATTGCAGTTGTTTTTACATTTATTCTGACAAAAAACAGCTTTTCTTTGTCTGTATTTATAATCCGTTTTAGTATTTATGCTCAGAATAAAAATGATACAATGGCAACAGTAAAAGAAGAATTAGTAAGATAAAAAATGTGTAGATGTATAACAGCATCTACACTATTTTTTGTACATTTTCAGTTTGCTAATCTGTTCGATAAATTCAAGTTTATCGAATTGATTGCATTATAGCATATAGAACGGCTGTATATCAAAGCTGTCCTTTTTTTCTGGAACTCAAAAGGGTATCCTCTTTGTTATTTGCAAAAGAGCGACTAAACGGTATATAAGTGGGGGTAAAAACGACCAAAAGTAGTGTAGTTGCGCTGTTCGATAAATTGGAATTTGTAGATTAGTGGTTTTAATCTATTTTCTCAATCTTAAACACATTTATGGTATCTACATCGGGGCAACAGAAAACATTATTCTTTAACTCTCCGCCATAGCGTAAGATATCAATCATAGGAAAAAGAACGTGTGCAGCCATTGGACACAGTTTTCCTCTCTCTGTGTCAAAATCAAAAGTATCTCCAACTTTGTGTCCTCTGTGGCAAGGACAAGTTCCTTTCTGTTCTACCAAGGTGATTTTAATCTTCATAATTTACCCTCGCTTATGTATTGTTCAATATCAACACCGTAAAATTTTTCTTTTTTATCAAGATTATCTATAATAATGTTTCTTACCGTTTCCATTGCGTGTTTGGTAGCATCATACAGAGATTCACCATTCAGCACATCGCTCACGAGAACTGCAGAAAAGATATCGCCCGTTCCGGGAAAGCGAACATCAATCAGTTCAAATCCGATTTTGAAATTTTCATTCTTCGTATGGTCATATCCTATAACGCAGTTTTCACCATCTACGGAGGCGCTTGTGATGACAACCGATTTACTGCCAAGGTGACGTACTCGTTCAATCAAATTTTCAGCTTCACCATGACTTAAAGTATCTCCGTTATAAAAATGGTTTGTCAGGAAGCATGCTTCGGTAAAGTTAGGAATCAAAATATCGGCGTATGAGCTGAGTTTTCTCATGATTGCCACGTTATTATCCGTCATCCCATTATATAGCTTTCCTTCGTCACCCATAATCGGATCGACAACGACCAACAACTTGTCGGTGTCTTGATTATTGATTAGGCACTCTACAATGTCAATTTGTTTAGGGTTTACCATAAATCCCGTGGCAATGCAATCAAATTTAAATCCAAGATCATGCCAAATATCGACGGTCTTTTCCATATAATCGGTGGTATCGAGGATATCAAACTTACCGAAATCAAGTGTATTGGACACCAAAGCAGTTGGCAAGGAAGCCACGTCGATCCCTTTGGCTGAAAGGATCGGTATCATAGCCGACAAAGCAATTTTACCCACACCAGGCATATCGTTTACGCAACAAATTTTTTTCATAACCAATTCTCCGTTTTACTATAGTTAATCTATCGATTACTATCGACAAATTCTTATTTATCGTTCTGTTTTATCACAAGTTTCGCATTTGTATTACAAATGCTTCGGGCAAAGCCCATACCCCTATTCATTATATAACAAATCAGCAGAGAGAGCAAGAGTTATATTCCGACTTTGTCGGAGTGATATGATCGCGTGCGCGATCGTGATATTGAAGCCTTACGGCTCCGGTGATATTTTATTCGCCTCCAAACTCGCGTAGCGAATACCACTCGGCGATAGCCGAATATCACTGCGAAGCAATAGAACTCGCCGTAGGCGAATAAAACTGCCCAACTTCCTTATAAGAAGTTAGGCAAATGTCTGCGGTTTTTCTTGCTTTTCAAAACACGATGTGATATAATATACTGATTAACTTTGTAATATCGGAGAATTCATGACATATACACAGGCAAAACAAAAACTTTTTAACAGATTATATAAAAATCTTAACGATAAGCAAAAGGAAGCCGTTTTTAACGTAAACGGTCCCGTTTTGGTGCTTGCGGGCGCGGGAAGCGGTAAAACTACCGTGCTGGTTAACCGAATTTCCCATATAATAAATTACGGCGACGCATACTTCCGTGAAACCGAAGCTCCCGAAGGAATCAATATGGGATATATGCAGTATCTTATGGATTACGGCGATAATATCCAGATACGGGATTTTTTGAAGCAGACGGCGGTTGAGCCTGCGCTCCCTTCCCGAGTGCTGTGCGTTACCTTTACCAACAAGGCGGCGGAGGAGTTCCGTGCCCGTCTTAAATCCTCTTTGGGTGACAGAGCAGGGGAGATCTGGGCAGGTACCTTCCATTCTATATGCGTGCGCATACTCCGCAAACATATTCACCTTTTGGATTTTGACAACAGCTTTACCATATACGACAGCGACGACAGCAAAAAGACCATTACCGCCTGCCTTAAAAAGCTTAATTTAAGCGACGATATTATGACACCCTCGGTTTTGCAAAACGAGATCTCCCGTCTTAAAGAAAAGGGATACACCGCAGAGGAGTTTGAGCAGACCGCATCCGATTTCAGGGAAAGGCATATTTCCGCTGTTTTCACCGAATACGCAAAAACCTTAAAGCAGGCATCTGCTCTGGATTTTGACGATATTATTCTTTATACAAACATTCTTTTTGATACACATCCCGATGTGCTGAGGAAATATCAAAACCAATTTGAATATATATTGGTTGACGAATATCAGGACACGAACCCCTCTCAGAGCCTTCTTATCCACGCCCTTGCGGGGGACAGACAAAACGTCTGCGTGGTGGGAGATGATGACCAATCCATTTACTCCTTCCGCGGCGCAACGGTGGAAAATATACTTGAATTTGATAAAACCTTCCCCAAAACCAAGGTTATACGGCTGGAGCAAAACTACCGTTCCACCCAGAATATTCTTAACGCCGCCAACGAGGTTATTGCAAACAACACGGGCAGAAAGGGAAAGACCCTTTGGACCGACGCAGGTGACGGAGAGAAGATAACACTTAAAAAGCTTCCCACCCAGATAGAGGAGGCGCAGTACATTGTTAATTATATCGACGATAAAGTGCGCACCCGCCTGAACGGTTACGGAGATTTTGCCGTGCTGTACCGAGTGAACGCACAGGCAAACGCCATAGAAAACGCCCTTTCCCACGCCCATATCCCCTACCGTGTTTACGGCGGCATACGCTTTTTTGAGCGCAAGGAGATCAAGGATGCGGTGGCGTATCTTTCGGTCATACTTAACCCCAAAGACGATGTCCGTGCAAGACGTATTATAAACGTGCCTGCAAGAGGGATCGGCAAAACCACTCTTGACGGGCTGGATGCTCTTGCATCAAGAGAGGGTATAAGTATTCTGGAGGCAGCTTCCCGTGCAGACGAATTCCCCGCCCTTTCAAGAGCATACCCCAAGCTTAACGCTTTTTGTATGCTTATTGAAGAATTGCGGGAGTTTTCCCAAACCCACACTCTGGGCGAGCTGGTGGACAAGGTAATGGAGCTTACACAGTACAAGCAGTACCTTATCTCCGGCGAGGACGGGGAAGATAAATTGCGCAATATAGAGGAATTCATTTCCTCTGCCCGTCTTTTTGAAGAAACGTCAAAGGACCCCTCGCTCGCCGCATTTCTGGAGGATATATCCTTGGTTTCGGATACCGACGATTTCGAGGAAAACGCGCCCCGTGTTACCTTAATGACGGTACATTCGGCAAAGGGTCTGGAATTTAACACCGTGTTCCTGCCCGGATTTGAAGAAGGCTTGTTCCCCTCCTCCCGTTCCATGGGCGAGAAAAAGGAATTGGAGGAAGAGCGCAGACTTGCATACGTGGCAATGACCAGAGCAAGAAAACAGCTTCTTATACTCCACACCTCCACCCGTATGATGTACGGACAAACCAACGTAAACCGCGTTTCCCGCTTTGCGGAGGAAATACCGGAAGAATGTCTTAAATCCGAAAAAGGCTCGGGCAAAAAGGGAGGATACACCCCCGCCCCCGAGTATACATATACCTCAAAAACCACCCTCGTTTCCGAAAAGCCCAAGCAGACTTCACCTATTCTTGCGGCAGGCACCCGTGTAAAGCACAATTTCTTCGGAGAAGGAGAAATTATCTCCGCCGAAGCTATGGGCGGCGACGCACTGTATGAGATACAGTTTGATAACGGAATGGTGAAGAAGTTGCTGGGTGCGTATGCGAAGTTGACCGTAATAGAATGAGGAACGAGGAATGCGACGCATCGCAAAGCGATGCTAAATGAGGAATTTCGGAAGATTTTTGTTCGCAGAACAAAAATCAACCATAATTCATCATTTCTCATTCATCATTCATCATTAAAAAGGAGTACTTATTATGGCACAAATCTATCCCTTCAAAGCCTTGCGTTACACCAAAAAAGCAGGCAAATTAAAAAACAACATTTGCCCCCCTTATGACATTATTTCTCCCGAGGAGAGAAAGGCGCTTACGGAAAAGAGCGTGTTCAATCTGGTTCATCTGGAAAAGCCGGAGGGGGAAAACAAATACGTGGAAGCACGCCACACTCTTGAAAGCTGGATAAAAAACGGCGTTGTGGCGTATGACGACAGCGACAGTATATACCTTTACCGTGTGGCGTTTAACTTTGGCGGAAAGGAATATTATTACGATGGAATTATAGCTCTTTGCAAGGCCTATAATTTTGAAGAGAAGGTAGTCCTCCCCCACGAAAACACGCTTAAAGGCGCAAAGGAAGACAGATTCCGTCTGCTTCTTGCCACCCGCACATCCTTTTCCTCCGTTTATTCTCTTTACGAGGATAAAGACGGCAGGGTAAAGACGGCTCTTGCAGGCGTTACGGACACCGAGCCCGTTTCCTGCGTTACGGACGGAGAGGGAGTTACCCACACGCTGTGGAGAATTTCCGATGAAAACGTGATAAACGCAGTTGTGGACGGTATGGCGGACAAAAAGCTGTATATCGCAGACGGACACCACCGCTACGAAACCGCTTTGCGCTACCGTGATTTTACGGGATATCCCGAAGCGGGCGCACTGCTTATGACAATGGTGGATATGGATTCCGAAGGACTTTTGGTGCTTCCCACCCACCGCATACTTAAAAAAGAAGCAGATTTAGAAAAGATCTTCGCCGATATGGAAGAGGATTTCGATATAAAGGTGCTTGATTCCAAGGAAGAAACAGAAAAATTCCTTGAAGAAAACAAACATTTACACGCTTTCGGTATCTATGCGGGCGGCGTATACAGAGGCGTTACCCTTAAATGGGCGCTTACGGACGCTACTCCCGTAAAGGATCTGGACGTTTCCGTTTTACACGATATTATTCTGGAAAAGCGTTTCGGCGTTACAAAGGAAGACCTTGCCTCCCAGACCTGCCTTGAATACACCCGCGATACAGACGAAGCGGTGCAGGCGGTGGACAGCGGCGCAACCGCAGCCTTCATACTTAACGCAACCAAGGTCACCCAGATACGTGACGTTGCGGACGCAGGCGAAAAAATGCCCCAAAAGAGCACATATTTCCACCCCAAGCTTATTTCGGGACTTATTATGAGAAGATTATTCTGATAAAAAAGGATGATATAAAATGAAAAAAGAACTTGCTACCAAATACGATCCTTCCTCTTTTGAGGACAGACTGTACGCCATGTGGAGTGAAAACGGATATTTCACCCCCTTACGTGACGACACAAAAACCCCCTTTACCATGGTTATTCCCCCTCCCAACATTACGGGTCAGCTTCACATGGGACACGCTTTGGATAACACTTTGCAGGATATCCTTGCACGTTATAAGCGTATGTGCGGTTTTTCCACCCTCTGGCTTCCCGGTACCGACCACGCATCTATCGCAACAGAGGCTAAAATTGTTGAGCAGATGCGCAAAGAGGGCGTTACCAAGGAAGATATCGGCAGAGACGGATTCCTTGAACGCGCTTGGGATTGGAACACCAAATACGGCGGAAGAATTATAGAACAGCTTAAAAAGCTCGGCTCCTCCTGCGATTGGACCAGAACCCGTTTTACTCTTGACGAAGGCTGCTCCGAAGCGGTTAAAGAGGTTTTCGTACGCCTTTACGAAAAAGGACTTATCTACCGCGGTGAGCGTATTATAAACTGGTGCCCCCACTGCCTTACCTCTATTTCCGATGCAGAGGTTGAATACGAAGATCAGGCAGGACATTTCTGGCATATCCGCTACCCCGTAAAGGATAGTGACGAATTTGTAGAGCTTGCCACCACCAGACCCGAAACCCTTTTGGGCGATACCGCTGTGGCTGTTAACCCGAGCGATGAAAGATATCAGCACCTTATCGGCAAAACTCTCGTGCTTCCTCTGGTTGGCAGAGAAATTCCCGTTGTTGCGGATGATTACGTTGAAAAAGATTTCGGTACCGGCGTTGTTAAGATCACCCCCGCTCACGACCCCAACGACTTTGAGGTTGGCGCACGCCACGGTCTGCCCCTTATAAACGTAATGACCGACGATGCCCACATTACCGAAGATTACCCCGCATACGCAGGTATGGACAGATACGAAGCCCGCAAGGCTATTGTAAAAGACCTTGAAGAGGGCGGTTATCTTGTTTCCGTAGAGGACCACGCCCACAACGTAGGCACCTGCTACCGTTGCGGCACCACTATCGAGCCCAGAGCAAGCAAGCAGTGGTTCGTTGCTATGAAGACTCTTGCCGAGCCTGCTATAAAGGCGGTAAGAGAGGGCGATATCCGCTTTATCCCCGAAAGATTTGATAAAAACTATTTCCATTGGATGGAAAATATACGCGATTGGTGTATATCCCGTCAGCTTTGGTGGGGACACAGAATTCCCGCTTTCTATTGCGATGATTGCGGCGAACTGGTTGTAACCAAGGACGCAACCGCAACCTGCCCCAAGTGCGGTAAACAGATGCGTCAGGACGAGGATACTCTGGATACCTGGTTCTCCTCCGCCCTCTGGCCCTTCTCCACCCTGGGCTGGCCCAACGAAACCGAGGATTACAAATACTTCTTCCCCACAAACACCCTTGTTACCGGATACGATATCATCACCTTCTGGGTTTCCCGTATGATCTTCTCTTCTCTGGAATACACGGGCAAGGCTCCCTTCAACACCGTGCTTATTCACGGTCTTGTAAGAGATGCTCAGGGCAGAAAAATGTCCAAATCCCTGGGCAACGGTATAGATCCTCTGGAGATAATCTCCACCTACGGCGCAGACGCTTTGCGCTTTACCCTTGCAACGGGCAACTCCCCCGGAAACGATATGCGTTTTTCCTCCGAGCGTGTTGAAGCAAGCCGTAACTTTGCAAACAAGATCTGGAACGCCGCAAGATTTACTCTTATGAACCTTACCGACGATACGGATTTTGCTTCTCTTGACGTTTCTTCTCTCCGTCCCGAGGATAAATGGGTACTTTCCCTTTACAACAAGGTTGTTAAAGAAACCAGAGAAAATCTGGATAAATTCGAAATCGGCATCGCAGTTGGCGGTATATACGATTTCCTTTGGGATATTCTGTGCGATTGGTATATCGAGCTTATCAAGCCCCGTCTTTTCGCAAAAGAGGGTGAAAGCAACAAAGCGGCACAGCAGACACTTAATTACGTGCTTTCCGGCACACTTAAGCTGCTCCATCCCTTTATGCCCTTTATTACCGAAGAGATCTGGCAGGCACTCCCCCACGTGGGCGACAGCATAATGGTTTCCGATTACCCTGCATACGATGAAGCTCTCAACTTCCCCGCAGACGAAAAGTATATGTCCGGTGTTATCGAGGCTATAAAGGCAGTTCGTAACCGCCGTGCGGAAATGAACGTACCCCCCTCCAGAAAAGCTCATATCTTTATAAAAACACCCGTTCGTTCTTCCTTTGAAGGCAGCGAGATATTCTTCGAAAAGCTTGCATCCGCCGCAGGAGTTTCTTACCTTGAGGGCGAAGAGCCGGAAAATGCGGTAAGTATCGTTTCCGGCGACAGCGTTCTGTATCTCCCCGTAAACGAAATGGTGGATACGGAGGCTGAACGCGCACGTCTTACCAAGGAATTGGAAAACGCGGAAAAGATGATCGCTTCCGCAAACGCAAAGCTTAATAATGCGGATTTCGTTTCCCGCGCCCCCGAAAAGGTAGTAAATATCGAAAAAGATAAGCTTGAAAAGTTTACTTCCCTTAAAGCAAGCATTTTAGCCGAACTTGAAAGATTAGGCTAAATCACCCCAAGAAGCCTTCGGCTTCTCGGGGACCCCGATAAACAAAAAGCACCCTTCGGGGTGCTTTTTAATGTAAAAGGTAAAAGTTAAAAGTGAAAAAGTTCGGAAGATTTTTGCGTAAGACGCAAAAATCAACCGTCATTCCTCGTTTCTCGTTTCTCGTTTTTCTTGACACGGCGTGTTTTTTGTGGTACGATATTAGTGAGGTGATAGCGTGAAAAAATACATTTCTTTAATACTCATTCTTTGTGCGTGTCTGTTGGTTTCCTGCGGCGAAAACGCAAGAACAGACGAAGATATAAGCAAAGACGCGGAATTTAAAAACTGGTTTACCCGAAGCGAAGATATGATATATGACGACAATTCCGACGGCAAGTACGATTTTTCGGTATACCCTGCGGAAACGGTAAAAGCAGGCGCTGCTTCAGCGCGAATCGTATTTGAAGATAAAAACGGCAACAGCTTTGCCCACGGTTCCAACACATATATGATGGAAAAGAAGCTGTCTGACGGCACCTGGGATGTTTTGCGGTTCCACGATGAATTCGGATTTTACGACGACTGCTGCGAAATATTCGCGACCGATGACGGAACGCCCTCCAAATCCAGTATGGGAATATACGCAAAGAATCATTCTCTAAATGAATTTTCCGCAGGTGAATACCGTGTTACCCTGCTGATTATAACTGATGGCGGAGAACTGGTCATATCCGGCGAATTTGTTATTGAACCTTAAATATTTAACAGAGCAACAAAAAAGCACCCGAAAGGGTGCTTTTTAATGTAAAAGGTAAAAGTGAAAAGTTAAACGGTTCGGAAGATTTTTGCGTAAGACGCAAAAATCAACCGTCATTCCTCATTCCTCATTCCTCATTTCTCATTCTTCTTGACATTACCCCTATTTTGTGATACTATATTCAGGAATATAAAAAAATCTATGAATCGGAGAAAACGCAATGAATAACAACGAAAAAACAATGGAAAAAATCGTTGCCTTTTGTAAAAGCAGAGGCTTTGTTTACAGCGGCAGCGAAATATACGGCGGTCTGGCAAACGCTTGGGATTACGGCCCTTTGGGTGTTGAGCTTAAAAACAACATCAAGCGCGCTTGGATGAAGAAGTTTGTGCAGGAAAGCCGTTATAACGTAGGCTTGGATTCCGCTATACTCATGAACAGAGAGACTTGGGTTGCATCCGGCCACGTTGTTAACTTCAACGATCCTCTTATCGACTGCAAGAGCTGTAAAATGCGCCACCGTGCAGACCAGCTTATTGAAAAATGGAACAAGGAAAACGGCGTTGAAATGCACGTTGACGGTATGTCCAACGATGAAATGTACAATTACATCGTTGAAAAGGGCGTTACCTGCTCCTGCGGCAAATGCGATTTTACCCCTATCCGCAAGTTTAATATGATGTTCAAGACCTTCCAGGGCGTTACCGAGGATAATCAGGCAGAGGTATACCTCCGCCCCGAAACCGCGCAAGGTATCTTTGTAAACTTCAAAAACATTCAGCGTACCACCCGCCGCAAGGTTCCTTTCGGTGTTGCGCAGGTTGGTAAATCCTTCAGAAACGAGATCACCCCCGGTAACTTTATTTTCCGTATCCGTGAATTCGAGCAGATGGAACTGGAATTCTTCTGCAAGCCCGGTACCGAGCTTGATTGGTTCGTATATTGGAAGGATTATTGCTACAACTGGCTTGTAAACCTTGGCATTAATCCCGAAAATATCCGTATGCGTGACCATGACCCCAAGGAATTGGCGCACTATTCCAACGCTACCACCGACTTTGAGTTCATGTTCCCCTTCGGATGGGGCGAGCTTTGGGGCGTTGCTTCCAGAACCGATTTCGATCTTAAGGCACATTCTGCCCATTCCGGCGAAGACCTTTCTTACTTCGACCCCGAAACCAACGAAAAATACGTGCCTTACGTTATCGAACCCTCTTTGGGCGCAGACAGAGTTCTGCTTGCTTTCCTTGTTGATGCTTACGATGAGGAAGATCTTTCCAAAGACGGAAAAGAAGATATCCGTTACGTACTCCGACTCCACCCTGCCCTTGCGCCCTATAAGTGCGCAGTGCTTCCCCTTTCCAAAAAGTTGGGCGAGCAGGCAAAAGAGATATACTATGACCTTTGCTCCGATTTTATGTGCGAATATGACGAAGCCGGCAGTATCGGCAAGCGTTACCGCAGACAGGACGAGATCGGTACTCCCTTCTGCGTGGTATACGATTTCGAATCCGTTGAGGACGGCTGCGTAACCGTACGTGACCGTGACACTATGGAAAGCGTGAGAATGCCTATCGGTGAAGTAAAGAATTACATCGCAGAAAGACTGAAGTTCTAAACTAGGAACTATGAACTAGGAACTATGAACTTCGGAAGATTTTTGCGTTTTATGCAAAAATCAACCATTCCGGGGTTCCCCGCAAAACCGCAGGTTTTGTGGGGTGGCTCATCGTTCATCGTTATTAAAAGGGAGAATTTATGAAACGTCTATTGCAAATACTGAAATTCTCTCTTTCTTCCTTCCTCGCGTGGCTTGCGGAGTTTTTGCTGTACGATCTGCTCATTCTTATCTGGGTGGACGATGCGGCGGTGCGTGCTCTTTATTACATAGCCCGTCTTATAATCTGCGTGCCCAATTTCATTATTAACCGCCAGATGGTGTTCAGCAAAAACGAAAAGGTTACGAATGCCGTAATAAAATTTTTCGTGCTTCAATTAACTTTGATGATCGCATCTGCGGAAGCCACCCACTTTCTTTCCGAGGTGGTGGATATCGGCGAAGTGCTTACCCCTATCGTCGTCCGCGTACCCGTGGATATCGCCTTCTTCGTCGTGTCCTATTTTCTGCAAAAATTCTGGATATTCAAAGATAAGAAATAACAAAAAACGGGCAACACAGCCCGTTTTTTTATTTAATTCAAAACATTTCCGCTTTGCATTTTTCACTTGCGGCGAGGGCGGATTCGAAGCGGGCGAGGGCTTTATCCTTGTCCCGATAAACGGTGCTCCTTTCCACGTTATATCTTTCTGCCAGAGATTCCGCGCAGGAGTGGGCGCCGGAAATATAAAAGGCGGTGAGCAGGTCTTTTTGGTACTGTGTAAGTGTGCGCAACGCCGCCTCGGTCTGCTTTATTTCCTTTACCGCCTTATGTGTGCGGGCAACAAGACGGTCCTTTGCATCGATCATATCTATTACCGTTTTTTCGCTCCCTCCCGAATACAGTCTGCTGTTTATCATATCCATTTCGTATTTAAAGTTTTCCTGCGCCGCCTTGTTTGCGGCGTATTTTTGTAATAAATTCTTTGCGTGCGAATACTTGTTCAATTTTTACCTGTTTTCCTCCGAATTTCAACTCATAGTAAAAGAAAAACACTTTTACCATCGGGAAACCTCTTCCCTACCATATTTTTCGTCTTTTTATAGAACAAATGTTCTTTTATTGTTTTGCGGGGTGAACGTAAGTACCCAGATACATACGGCGGATAAGAAGATAATCGCGGGCATTGATCTTGCCGTTGCCGTCAACGTCCCCTCTTTTTATTTGGGCGGGAGTTAAGGTTATCTTACCCAAGACTGCGTTACGCGCCATATTGTAATCGTTGGCGGTTACTTCCCCGTCCCCGTCGATATCACCGAGGATATCCGATTCCTCGTAAGCGACCTGGGGCAGCTTTCCGTGGCACGCCCAAGTGCGGGAATTATAGCCTGCAGGTGCGCCTACGTTTTTAACGCCGGTTATCTGTACACCGTTTTCCCAGATAGGCGTACATTCGCAAGCCAGACCGCCGCCCAGATAAACTCCCACGTGGCCCGGCATAAAGAGTATTTCGCCTTTTTGCAGGGTGGTAAAATCCTTTGAAGCTTTGCAGATGCTTTGCATTCCCTCCACGGTAAGATCCTCCAAGCCGTTGGAACGGTAAACGGCGCCGCCGTAGATTTTATCCGACCTGCCTTCCCAGCCCCAAACAATGCCCTTTACCAGACACACGCAATCAAAACCGAAGTAATTTTTGCCCACAAGGGTACGCAAAAACTTTTGCTTTTCACTCGTGTACCACTTTGGGTATTGCTTTGCCTTGGCGGTAATAAGCCCCTCTGTTACGGGAGCGCCGAAAACTCCCTTCATATATACGGTGTTGTATTCCTCTGCTATATCCCACAGAGTATCGCAAAATATTTCGTTGTTCATTACCATAAAAAAATCCTTTCTGTCGCCGAAAAGCGCGTTTGTTTTTAACTATGAACTGGGAACTATGAACTAGGAACTTCGGAAGAAATTCGCTTAATGCGAATTTCGAATTTCATTTAAATGTTTTTGCGTAACGCAAAAACTACCATAGTTCATCGTTCATCGTTCATCGTTGCGGGGTCCCCGAAAATGCTTGCATTTTTGGGGTGCTTCTCGTTCATAGTTATATGCGCCAAATGAACGTGTCCCAGCCGTCTGTTCGCTTACACGCAAAACGGTAGTTCTCTCTTCCTCGCCGCATAATCATTGATATCGTAAAAATTTAAAAGCTTTTTTCCGCCGTCTTTTTTGCAGCGGCGGGTTTCGGAAAAAGCAATTCCCGTCTTTAACACGGGGGAAAACACCCTTTCCCTGCCCTTTACCGCCAAAAGCTGTATGCCCAGATTTTCGGTTTCCGTAAGGGCGCGGGGCAAGACAAAATTTATCACACCGTTTTTACAACTTAAATTTTCCGTTACCGAC
>JAFOBR010000032.1 GCA_017381715.1 Clostridia bacterium | reverse complement strand
CTTGCGTTTGCGGATAAGCGTATATGCGCAGTTACCGCCGCTATGGAATACGGTACGGGACTTGCCCCCTTTGCAAAAGCATTTCCCGAAAGATTTTTTGACGTGGGCATAGCCGAAGAGCACGCCATGACCTTTTCCGCAGGTCTGGCGGCAGGGGGAATGAAGCCGGTTTTTGCGGTTTATTCCACCTTTTCACAAAGAGCATACGATCAGCTTATACACGACGTGGCGCTGCAAAACCTTCCCGTTGTCATAGCGCTTGACAGAGCGGGCATCGTAGGGTCGGACGGACCTACCCACCACGGTATGTTTGATATGGCATACCTTAATTCCATTCCGAATATAACCGTATGGTCTCCTTATACCGAAACCGAACTCAAGGTGTGCTTAAAGCGGGCGCTTGATCTTGATACCCCCTCCGTGGTGCGCTACCCCAGAGGAACCCTGCCCGAAGGAAAATCTATGTCCGATATAGATTACGCCGTAACGGATTTCGGTCAGAGCGAATTTATATATACCGTTTTAATAACCACCGGCAGTGAAACGGCAGAGGCGTACCGCGCTTGCGAAATAGCCCACGCCAACGGAACCAACGTGCGCCTTATCCGTCTTATTCGGGTAAAGCCCTTGCCGGATATTACCCACCTTATTAAAAACGCCCGTGTTATCGTAACGGCGGAGGAGGGTATGAAAAACGGCGGTATTGGCGAAAGTATTGCCGCCATGTGCGCACAGAAGCAGCTCCGTGCCAGAGTCACGGTTTGCGGTGCGGAAGGATTTTTGCCCCACGGAGATACGGCAGCGCTTCGCTCCATTGCGGGTATAGATTCCACCTCCCTTGCGCAGAAATTATGCGAATAGACGTGTTCTTGGCGGAAAAGGGCTTGGCGCCCAGCCGCAGTAAAGCAAAAGAATATATAGATTCCGGCAAGGTTTTTGTAAACGGCGCCCCCGTTAAAAAAGCGGGACTGGAGGTTACGGGGACAGAGGATATCCGTGTTATGGATGCGGATAAATTCGTTTCCCGCGCAGGCAGAAAATTGGAAGCCGCTTTGGAAATTTTCGGTATCGACGTTACGGATCTGAGCGCACTTGATCTTGGTGCGTCCACCGGCGGATTTACCGATTGCCTCTTGCAGAGAGGGGTAAAAAGGGTTATTGCTCTGGACGTGGGCAGAGATCAGCTTGATACACGTTTAAGAGAGGATGAGCGTGTTTTCGTAATGGAAAACACCAACGCCCGTGATATTTTTCCCGAAGACCTGCCTTTTTTACCGGATATTATTACCACAGACCTTTCCTTTATTTCCCAGACTCTTGTTTACCCCGCAGTTGCAAGGGTGCTTGAAAAAGGCTACTTTATATCCCTTGTAAAGCCCCAGTTCGAAGCGGGGAGAGAGAATATCGGCAAGGGGGGAATAGTTAAGGATAAAGACGGTAAGATAAAAAAAGCGGTGCTTGAAAAAATAGAAAAAGCCGCTTCCGAAAACGGACTCCTGCTTTTGAAAACCGCCCCTTCGCCCATTGCGGGAGGGGACGGAAACACAGAATATCTGGCACTTTTTGAAAGGAGTGTTTAAATGAAACGCGTTCAGCTCCTTGTAAATACGTTAAAGCCGGAAGCTCAGTACACCGCTATGAAGGTTACCGATGCCTTGACGGAATACGGTATGACAGTTACCGATAAAAATCCCGAAGCCATTATATCTATCGGCGGGGACGGTACGGTGCTTCGCGCCGCATCCATTGCCGCAAGGGCGGATATCCCCATCGTGGGTATAAACTGCGGCACACTGGGGTATCTGAACGATATCGAATCGGACGAGACCGAACTTTTACAAAAATTAAAAACTGACGATTATACAGTGGATAAGCTTATGCTTCTTGCCGTTACCCTTTACAGAAAGGACGGCAGGCAGGAGGAATTTCTGGTGCTTAACGAGGTGCTGTTCTCCCGCGGGGCATCCCCCCGTATAGCGGATATCCACCTTTATTCCGACGGTGTCCACGTTTCCGATTATTCGGCAGACGGGCTCATCTTTTCCACCCCTACGGGAAGCACGGCGTATTCCCTTTCCGCAGGAGGACCTATTATACATCCCAGTCTTGAATCCATTACCGTTACTCCCGTTTGCCCCCAT
>JAFOBR010000031.1 GCA_017381715.1 Clostridia bacterium | reverse complement strand
GCGAATTATGTCGATAATGACATAGACCAAAGAGAATTGCGCCCCCACGTAAGCAAGGGGGATAAGATCTTGGGCGTAAATATTAACGCAAAGGACGCTATACGTATTGTCAACAACGGCGTTAAGACCGCAAAGATAGTTGTGGAGCAGGATGAATACGCAGGCGTTTCCCGCAACGTAATTGCGGACATAAAGGGCGAAACCGATGAATACATAGTTTTTACCGCCCACTACGATTCCACATCTCTGTCTCAGGGCGCATACGATAATATGTCCGGCAGTATCGGTCTTTTGGGTATTGCGGAGCATTTCCTTGCGTACTCCCCCAAATACAGCCTTCGCTTTATCTGGTGCGGCAGTGAAGAGAGGGGATTGCTTGGCTCAAAGGCATACGTTAATGCCCACGAAAAAGAGCTTGAAAAGACCGTTTTCAATATAAATCTCGATATGATCGGCTGTATTATGGGTAAATTTATCGCCTGCTGTACCGCCGAGGAAGCGCTGGTACATTATATAAACTACTACGCATCCGAATACGGCTTCGGTATAACCACCCGTCAGGACGTGTACTCCAGCGATTCCACTCCCTTTGCGGATAAGGGCGTTCCCGCCGTATCCTTTGCCCGCATCGCTCCCAATAACACCGCAACCATCCACAATAGCTACGATACTATGGCGGTTATGAAGGGCGAGCAGATGGAAAGCGATATAGATTTTATCACCTCCTTCGCGTGCCGTATGGCAAACGCCTGCCGCTGTCCCGTGGATAAAAAGATCCCCGATAATATGAAGGATAAATTGGATATATACCTCACCCGTAAGAGAGCTTCTAAATAATAAAATCTTCCCACGGAAAAAACCGTGGGAAAAATTTTAAAAAAATATTTGTAAAACCCGCCAACCTTTTGTAAAACTTCTCCACTATATGGTCAAACGGCGTCGGAGTTAATAAAATGGATAAACAAACAGCAGACAAAATCATAACCGAATATCTGCAAAAAATTTACGGCTTTGCGGTAAAAAAGTCTTTTTCCTTTGATGAGGCGGAGGACCTTTGCTCGGATATAATTCAGGAGGTATATTTATCTCTGCTAAAAGCGGATTATATTGCCAATATAGAAGGCTATATCTGGCGTATAAGCAATTATACCTATTCAAAGTATGTTTCCCGCAAAAAGAAAGCGGAAGGAGTTTCTCTGGATAACGTAATTTTACCGTATTACGAGGATTACTCCCTTGAAGATCCCGATGAAGAACTTTTCCGTCTTCGCCGCGAGGTAGCTTTTTTAACCAAGACCCGCAGACAAATTGTTTATCTTTTTTATTACGAAAATGAAACTGTTTCCCATATTTCAAAAACACTTGCCATTCCCGAAGGTACGGTAAAATGGCATCTTAACAAAGCGAGAAACGAACTAAAGGAGAATTTTACAATGGAAAGAAAAATAGGCAAACTGGGCATATCCCCCTATGTCCCCACCGGTTTCGGACACAACGGTAACCCCGGTTCAAACGACGGACCCGAATTTTATCTCGGCGATAAGCTTAACTGCAATATAGTTTACAGCGTGTATTTTGAACCCAAAACCGCAGATGAGATCGCCCAAGAGCTTGGCGTTACTCCCGTTTATATCGAGGATAAAATAGCATTTTTGGAAGAAAACGGCTTTCTTATAAAGCAGTCCGACGGCAAATACACCACCTACGTTCAATTCGATCCCCTCGAATATTCCTTGGAGCTTGAGGAAAGAAGAATTATTCTTCAGCGCGAGCTTGCTCAAACCCTTGCAAAAGAATATGCACCCAAGATCATCGAAGCCATAAAGGACGTGACCGACGTATATATCCCCACGGGCAACAGACAGCTTTTGGAGGCGGCGGCAGTCTTTTACGGTGTTGCCAACAAATGCTGTATCAATACCGGCAAGGACCTAAGCAAGTATTTTATCAAAACCACCGCCGGGGGAAGCTTTATCACTCACGTTTATTGCAACGCGCAACCATCCGATCCCGAATACAAGCAAACTGCTGAGCCTTGGAACTACGGTGCTTGCGGAAATATGAACCGCTGGTCCGATAAATATCCCGCCTTATACTCATGGTCTATAGATTCCCGCCTTTCCTCCCGCAAGGGCTGGTGGGCGAACAACCTTACCTCGGATTACGAATACGTATACGAGCTTTTGAACGGCACTCTTACCAAAAACGAAGCAAACGCAGAAAAGTATGCCCGCCTCAAGGAAAGAGAGTTTATCACCGAAGACGAGAAAGTTAACATAATGCTCGTCAAGGGCAATTATAACGAATTCTTCGCCAAGATTCCCGAACTTGAGGAATGCTATAAAGAAAAGGTTGCACCCTTTGCTTTGGAATACGCCGCAATGATCGGCAAACAGTATCCTCCCCAGATGCAGGACCTTATCACCGCATACGAGGTAGGCGGGTTTATCAGCAACTCTGTTGCAATAATGGTAATGGATATTCTGTATGCCGATGGCACCTTCAAGCCCGTTACCGCGAGAGAAGCTGTTACCACAAACCTTTTAATGTTTACGGATATATTGCCCAAATAACAAAACAACAAAAAGAGCAGATTTTTATCTGCTCTTTTTTCCATTGGAATATTTGCTGTTTTATACTGTTCCCGTTACGGTAATGGTGCTTACGCCGGGAGTAACAGTCCAACCGCAGGAAGCGTCCTGCTGATAAGTGGCGGCGGGAACAGTTATCTGACCTAAAACGGTAGAAAATTGACCGGTAATGTTGTTGTAGGTGTAGTTTGCGGGGGACGTCCAGGGGGCGCCGTTGTAGGTTACGGCGGTAATATTGATCGCGGGATCAAAGGTATCGGTAACCACTATATTGTCGGTCGCCACGGCGTCCACGTTGCCGGTATTCTGTATCGTGAAGGTGTAAGTCAGCGTTCCGTTTGCGTTTACCACGGAAGGACATACCGCCTTGCTTATTGTGAGCTGAGGCTCATCAAGGGCGGAAATGGTGGCGGTGTCCGTGAGGTTTGCGGGTATACCCGTTCCGCTTGCGGTTACCGCGTTGTTTATAAGCCCGCCGCTTTGAGGCGGTGCAAAGGGGGTTACCGTTGCTTCGTAAACCAGCATTGCATTGCCTTCGGCAGGCACGGTAAGACCGGAAAAAACAACGGAACCGTTTTCCGTAACTGCGGGAGGCTCCTGAAGCACGCCGTTTACATAATATCTCACGGTGCCGTCGTTATATTCCAACGGATACACCGTGTTCATATTGCAAAGATATCCGCCCAGATCGTCGGTCACGGTTACGTTGGTAAAAGGGGCGGTTCCCGTGTTCAGCAGGCTTACGACGTAGGTTACGTTATCGCCTACGGAATAATTATCGTCCACTGCAGTTTTTACAATAGAAAGCACCTCTTGTATCGTTCCGGAAACAGTGTTTGAATTAACCGTTCCGCCATTGTAAGAAAGCGTTGCTGTATTGGTAAATGTTGGCATTAATTTTTCTCCTTTACGTCATTTGCGCTTTTGCGCTTACTTCATTTTATGCGTTTGCGCCCGCTGCCGTGAAGCTGTTTTGGGTTGACTTTTTAAGAAAAACAATGTAGAATATATTATAGAAAATTTGCCGTGTTTTTGCGGCGGAGAGAGGTAACCCGTGAAACGATTTGTACGTTTACTTTCCCTTTTTCTTGCGGTGTTATTTGTGGTTTGTTCTTGCACAACACCGAGTGATGAAGGTTCAAAACCGGACGAAGGTTCAGGAGATGTTGATGTGTCATATGATCCCGAAAATCCCAACAGAACACTTATCAGCGTAGGCAAGCCCTATAAAAGCGTAGTGCCCGCATCTTCAGATTATGCGGATTACAACGGTCAGCAGCTTACCGACGGTCATAAAACACCCAACACTCAGGTTCACTATACCGACCCCAGAATGGTAGGCTATACCTCTGACGGGCAGTTTATACTTGATCTCGGCGAGGACGGAAAGCGCATAACCGAAATCGCTTTGCGTGCTTTTGAATTTTATTCCGACGGCGTAAAGCTCCCCACTCATGTGCGTTACAGCGGCTCTAACGATGGCGAAAATTGGGAGGGTATAGATACTGCATACTTCATTCCTCAAGGCGACCGAAGCGTATGCGTTGCAAAGGTTGTACTCGATAAGCCTACAGATTACAGATACATTAAGGTTCGTGTTTATAAAGGCGGCGTATTCTTCTTTATAGACGAGATCGAAGTATACGCAGACGTCCCCGCAAACAAAAATATATCGCTTTTGGAAGCATACAAGAACGAAAATATAGATAAATCCGCTTGGAAAGCGCTTTCTACCTCCAAGAAGGCAGAATTCAGCGTTTCCGCAAATATCGCATACGCAAAGCAGTGTGCTTATGCGGATTGCAGCTTTGATAACCGCGCTCCCGCCGAAGGGGAGAAGCGCAATGAAAAGCTCCAGACCTTCCTTACCGACGGAAAACCTACAGGACGATTTTTCGGCGAGGATTACTGGGTAGGCTTTACCGGTAAAGACGGTGCAAGCCCCAAAATAACCGTTAATCTGGGCGAATCTTATGATAACGTTTATGGCTTCCGTGTACATGCTATGGGCGTAGGACCCGATGTCGTTTATCCCGATTATATCGATGTATACGGCTCTAAAGATGCCAAAGATTACGTTTTGCTGGGCAGAGTATACGCTCCCGCAGGGGGAACTCATTTTGCATATACTTTGATTCTTAAAGAGTTTGTTAACGTAAAGTCTGTTCGTTTTGAATTCGGCGGCAACGGCAATTTCTGGGTAGAGGAAGTAGAGGTTTTGGCAGGATACGAGGACGAAGTGCTCAACGAAATGTTCCCGCCCCTCAATCTCCCCGAAGTTACCGAGGATATTTTCTGGCCTGCAACCGAAAAGGATTATACCGTTAAACAGAATCTGCTTAAGGGCGTAAAAATGCACGTGGCGGCAGCTCATTACGCAGATATCCTTACATACGGTAAAAACACCGCACCCGCAACCAACACCGCACTTACCGATGGCAAGCGTGCCGTAACCACCGACCGCGGTACAGGTGAATATTTCTATATGCAGGGCGGTAAGGGATACAACTTCTTCTTTGATTTAGGCAAGGTTGCCTCTGTGGATAAATTGGTGCTCAGCTTCCTGGAATATAAGGATTGGGCTATAAACCGTCCCAAATTCTGCGATGTATTCCTTTCCGATGACGGCGTTAATTGGTACAAGGTCGGCACTCGCAGCGCTTCCGATGACGGTGAAGTGAAAAATAACTACCACGCAAGCTATGAATTCACGCTGGATAAAACATATTCCGCCCGCTTCGTCCGCCTGCGCGTAGAGGCAGACGGCTGGTTGTATCTTGACGAAATGGAAGCTTTCGGCACCAAGGCAGTTACCGGCAACACGGTTCGTCTTGCCGACAGCGGTATGGATAGTGTTATCTTCTATTCCAACTACGATAACGCACAGTACGCTACTACCGAAAACACTCCCATAAAGGCAGAGGATATTACTCTGGTATATCTCGACCAAAAGGATCTTGATAATCCCAAGGAAAACATGCTCCTTCCTTACGTTGCTTATCT
>JAFOBR010000030.1 GCA_017381715.1 Clostridia bacterium | reverse complement strand
TTTGTTTTTCAAATGGCGCGTTTTCATGCTTTCTTTTTTGGTAATTCTTTTAATGTGGGCGGTGGGATTTGTGCTCACACGGGAATTCTGGGCGCGGCGTCCCATTGCGGGAATACTGTTTTTACCATATATGGGGTGGCTGTCTTTTGCGGCATATTTGTGTTATGGAGTGGCAATGCTAAACTAACCGGAACTGTATAATGCTTTGTTTTTTGCTCCTGCAAAAAACCACCATAATTCCTCATTAAAAAACCTCCGATTTCTCGGAGGTTTTATCTTACGGTTTTTGTATTTTCGTAATCTTTTTACCTATTTTGTTCAGACCGGTAATAATCGTATCTGTGGTAAGGCGTATTTTCTTTTTGGGGTTTTCGTTGTTAAGTGCGGTTATGGTGCTGTAAATGTGGGACAGGTTATCCGTGCCGTTTGCAAAAACACGGGAAAGAGTTTCGTAGGCGCGGTCGTACCCGCCTTGAAGCATATTGTCCACGCTTTCACGGGAGATAACGAAGGATGTTTTTGCACGGGTAGGGTCGGGGAAGAATATTTTAATTATCTTATTATCAAAATAACTATCCTCAAAGGTGTACCAATAATCGTCAAAATAAATGCAGATAATGTAATCCAATTTGTGCTGCAGCAAAGGGTAAACGGGAATATTATCCACCAGACCGCCGTCAAAGTAATAATCTTTTTCTATCTTTACGGGACGGTTAAACATGGGTAGGGCAATTCCCGCGCGCAAATGCTTTCTGGTGTGCTGGCGCTGGGAATTAAGCTCGGTATAAACCATTTTCATTGAATTTATATTAAGGTGTGCGGTGTAAAGCTTGCAGCACAGCTTATCCTCGGGTGAGGTAAGGTCTGTAATTATCTGCTGCAGAGTGTCGCTTCTTAAAAGGCGCATTACGTTTGTGGATTCGTGGGTGCCGCAAAAGCCTTTCCACATTTCTTCTGCTTTTTCCAGCTTTTGTGTGGCGTATGCATACCCGTTAAGCGCACCGATGGAAGCACAGCTTATATATTTAATATCTTCCATAGGTACAAATTCCCGTATCGCTTTCAAAGCACCGACCTGATACGCGCCTTTGGCAAAACCGCCTGCAAGAACAATACCTACATTCATAAACTGCACCGCCCTTCTTTTAAAAATATGCGCAAAGTAGCAATATATTATACAACGAACACCGCAAAATGTCAATATAAGAAACGCCTCCGTAAAATCTTTTACGGAGGCATAACTGTATTTTAATTGAATTCGACCAATATTTCCAAGGTTTCTTCCATTTCGGATTCAGCCTTGTCAGCCACGGCTTCAAAACGGGAAGCATAGTTGGGGTCTGTATTGTAGATCTGCGCACATACTCCGCCCCAGTTGTAGATCGCACCAAGGTCAAATACTCGGGAAGCGAAGATTATATCAAGCATTCTTCCGGATTCATCATCACGGGTGGCCTGAAGCTTCAGCGTTCTGTCATAGTATTCGGGGGTAACCTTTTCCTTGCTCAAAGCGCCCAGCGCTTCAATAATAAGTCCAAGATCCTCGGGGTTTTTGGCTGTTGTGGGTATTGCGAGAGAGGACGTCTGGTGGTAGGAAACAGAGTGGTAATATCTGTCCTGCTCGGGATCTCCCTTGGGAATGGGAAGCATACCGAAATCATCCTCCATAGCGCGGAATGCGGTAAGGTTCATAAGACCGCCCATATAGAAAAGCTCTCTGCCGTCGGTAAACGCTTTAACTACAGTTGCTTCAAACACGTTTGCAAATCCCTTGCCGGAAAATCTTCCGTCATCGGCAATCATAACGGTGCTTGTATCTCTGTAAAAATCGCTTATCTTGGAAAGTGAATCATACATACTTTCGGTTTGGAAGGAGAAATAGGGGATATCGTCCTCATCCTTGGAAACAACCTTTTCGCCGGAAGCCAGCGCGTGTACGTAAATGTTGTAGGTTTCGGTGCCCAGCGCCCAGGTATCGTTTTCATCAAGTACGGTATCGCCGGTGCTGTCAAAGGTTATGCCCTTGCAGATGGTAATGAAATTATCAAAATTCCACTCATCGTTATCAACCATTTCGTAAAAGTTGTAATCGGCGCACATTTCGGAAGCCAAGCGCTTGTTAAAGAATATAAGCCAGGTGCCATCGTTATCCTGAGTGTTAATATCGCCCAGCGCTACGAAAACTCTTCCCATAACCGAAAGATCGTTTACCGCCTGCTGATCCCACCAGGGATTGGAAAGGTCGATCGTTTCAATGGAATTAAGGTCTCTGTACACCCCGTCAAGCCAGGACGACGCTGTGTATATAATGTTATCAAACAGCAGATCGTATGCGCTTTCGCCGGTAATGCCCGCCGCCATCTGATCAACGATGATCTGGTTCAGCTCGGGCTGACCTGCGGCAACTATATCGCCTTTCAAGGTGCAGTGATATCTTTCCTCAATTACTCTTCTCACCTCTGCTTTCGCGGTATCAACCGCAGAAGCGCTGTCTTCGGAGTAATCTTCTCTTTGTATAACCTCGCCGCCGAATCCGAGAATAGATCCGCTTCCGTTTGCGTTCCAGTCTCTGCAAAGAATACGGATAACACGTTCTTCCATATCCTTCACGGGTACGCTTGCGGTGTAGTCGGTATCACTCACGTCGGAACCGCTTTGGTTGGTGTCCGTGGTGTCATTACACGCCGCAAGAGTGGCGCAAAGCAGCACCAGAACAAGTAAAACGGGTAAAATCTTTTTCATTTGTATGTTCCTCCGGGACACTATTCAAGCAAGCCTTCCACGGCGTTTTCCATAGCGTTCTGAACAGAACCCGAAATATTTTCAAATCTGGAAACGAAGTTGGAATCCGCATAATAGAAGGCAGAAACCGCGTTACCCCAGTTATAGATGTTTGCAAGGTCAAATACGCGGGATGCAAATATTATATCAAGCATTCTTCCGGAATCGTCATCACGGGTAGCCTGAAGCTTAAGAGTACGGT
>JAFOBR010000029.1 GCA_017381715.1 Clostridia bacterium | reverse complement strand
GGCTTTAATATCGGCACGGGAGAATATCTCCCCACCGGCACAAACAGAACCGCCCTTTATAACAGAGGCAAGGTTATTAAAACCGACGGAACGAAAAAGATATTTACCCAAGAGAAAAACGGCGATATGTATATTCCCATTGAATATAGCAAAGACTTGGGAACTTATATGGATCTTCCCCTTATAAAATACAAAGGCTATACCGCCGTGTTTACCGATAAAGATGGCAACGAAATTTCACTTAACACCGAATACGGCGAAAACAACGTATTGCGCGTTTTCTTAAGAGATATAAAAACAGACGGCACCGTGTATGTGACCTACAGCGGCACCGCCATACAGCATATTTCCTTTTGGCTTAACGTCTGCGCAGTTATTCTCCTTGCAGGTTGGATCGCGTACTCCCGCGGGAAAGAAGCCCGGAAACCGTATCAAGTGAATACCCCTGCGCAAGTAGCTGAGGAATTATCTGCGCAACAGCCCGAGGAGTAGAGCTTTTACCCCCTACGTAATCGTGCAAAAGGACTATATCCCCCTCCGACACGGTGGAAAGCACGGTTTGGGAAATGCTTTCCGCATCGGGGCACGCCCAATCCTTTGAATCGGTGCGCCACGCCCACAAAACGTATTTACAGCCCAAGCTTTCTGCAGTTTCCTTGGCGAAGGTGTATTCCCCTCCCCCCGGGGGACGGAAAAGCACGGGCGAATAATTAAAGCTTTCTTTTAAAAAGGCTTGTGTTTTTGTTATCTCTTTTTGTATCTGCTCTTTTGAAAGGCTGTTCATTTGCTTGTGGGACCAGGTGTGGTTGCCGATCTCGTGGCCCGAATCTATTATTCGTTTTACGATCTCCGGATAACGGGCGGCGTTTTCCCCTACCACGAAAAAGGTGGCTTTTACCCCGTATTCATCTAAAATATCCAAAATTTGAGGAGTGTACTCGGGGTGGGGTCCGTCATCAAAGGTAAGCGCCACGCATTTGCCCGCTTCTTTATTATCTCTGATATATCCGGAAGTTTCAACTCCGTACTGGGAAGCGTAAAGCTCGTCAAGATTTCCGAATTTATATCCCTTTGCACGGATATCGGTTATAAGCTTTTCAAGTATCTTTGCGTTTGTAACGGAATTTGGGTGAAGCAGTATTACCATTCCGTCGTGGAGCGAGGACATTATGCGGTCATACGCCCAGCTTTCATCCTTTTGGTTGTTGTTATCCCAATCCGCATAGGCAAAAGACCAGAATACGGTTTTATACCCCAAATCTCCTGCGTTATCCAGAAGCTCTTTTGAAAAAGTCCCCTCCGGCGGGCGGAAGTATTTTTTCATCCGTACTCCCGTTTTTTCAAAAACGTATTTTTCTGCTTTGGTTAATTCTTTTTGGAGCTGTGCTTTGAAAGCAGGGACATATCCTTGTGGGAATAAGAGTGGTTGCAGATAAAATATCCCTTTTCATCGAGAGTTTTTATTAATTCCCCATCCGTATCCGCAAAGGCGGGAAGTATGAAAAACGCCGCCGTGGTATGGGTTTTCATAAGAGTTTCGGCAATAGAGCGCACGGATTCGTTTCCGTAACCCGCATCGAAGGTGAGATAAACCGTTTTATCCCCCTCTGCGCCCATAAAGAGTGCCCCTTTTTCGGTAACCCATTTTTCACCGCCGAAGCATTGGGGCCTGCCTTCCCCTCTTTTGAAATACCAACCCTCCCCCGCAAAAGCGGAAAGAGGAAATGCAAAAATAAGCAAAAATAGAATTATATATTTTTTAATAAGATATCATTCCTTTCCGTAATATATTTTTTACGGAAAAGCGATGAATAAACGAAGAAAAATAATGAAGATTTTTGTTCGCAGAACAAAAATCAACCATAATTCCTCATTCCTCATTCATCATTTCAAAAAGGAGTTTGCTATGTATACAGTTTGCGTACCCATATCCCACCTTTACAGCCTTCCCGACAAAACTTCCGAGCACGTGGACGAAGCTCTGTTTGGCACGGAATGTGAAATTCTGGATGATTTCCATTCTTTTTATAAAATTAAAACCGATTACGAATATATCGGCTGGGTGGAAAAAACAGATATCTGCCCCGTATTGGTAAGAGGCGGCTTTGTGGTGAAAAAGCTTTTTGCCGACCTGCTTCCTACCCCCGAAAACAACCGCACCCCCATTATTACCTTCCCCAAGGGAAGCAGAGTTGATTACGGCGCACCTCACGAAGGGGAAAGATACGGTATGGTTATTCTGCCCGATAAAACGGGAGGATATATGCACAAGGAATGGGTTGCACCTTACCCCAAAATGACAGAGAATTTCCGTGATATTATAGTGGAAACCGCAAAAAGCTATCTGGGCGTCCAGTACCGTTGGGGCGGAAAAAGCCCGATGGGTATAGATTGCTCCGGACTTGCGTTTATGTCCTACCAAATGGCGGGAATAACCCTTTGGAGAGATGCGGACATTGACCGCAGCACCGCTTTGAAGCAGATAACTCTTGCCGAAGCGCAAAAAGGCGACCTGCTGTTTTACAGAGGGCACGTGGCGATATACGAAGGAAACGGCAGATTTATTCATTCCTGCGGTCCTTACGGCGTGTGCGAAAGCGATTTTGAAACACAGCCCCACATGAAAAACAATATTATTGCAATAGGATCTTTAAAATGACAGACATATACGTTTCCCCTCAGGTGATGGAAAGCCAAAAGGAATACGCCTGCAGGGTGAGAGAGATAATAAAAGAAAGATACGCTTCCCCCACCGTGTTTTTGCGCACCTTCGGATGCCAGCAAAACGAAGCGGACACGGAACGGCTGGGGGGAACAGCCGTGGAATGCGGTTATACCCTTACGGATGACGAGGAGAATGCCGACCTTATTATTATAAACACCTGCGCCATACGAGAGCACGCAGAAAAACGGGCGCTTTCCGGCACGGGACAGTTTAAAAAGATAAAAAAGGACCGTCCCAAAACGGTTATTGCCGTTTGCGGATGTATGGCACAGCAGGAGTACCGCAAGGACCAGATAAAAAACAGTTATCCTTACGTGGATCTGGTGTTTGGAACGGATAAAAACCATCTCCTTGCCGAAATGCTGTACACCGTTTTGAAAACGGGAAAAAGACAGTATTACGTTTCCGGACTTTCCCACGATAAGCTTGGTGTGATTGCGGAGGACGTGCCCGTTTTGCGCTCTTCCGATTACAAGGCCTGGGTTTCTATAATGTACGGCTGTAATAACTTTTGCTCTTACTGCGTTGTTCCCCATGTCCGCGGCAGAGAAAGAAGCAGAAACAGCGCAGAAATACTTAAAGAGATAAAAGGACTTATTGACGCAGGGTATAAGGATATAACACTCCTTGGGCAAAACGTAAACAGCTATAAAGGGGATATGGATTTCCCCGAACTGCTGGATGCCGCCGCATCCTTTGAAGGTGAATACCGTATTCGGTTTATGACAAGCCACCCCAAAGACGCTTCGGAAAAGCTTATTGAGGTTATGAAAAACCACCCCGAAACCATTGCACGTCATTTCCATCTCCCCGCACAATCCGGCAATGACAGAATATTAAAGGCGATGAACCGTAAATATACAAGAGAAAAATATCTTGAAACGGTTAAAAAGATACGCACCGCCATGCCCGACGTTGCCATAACCACGGATATTATATGCGGGTTCCCCACGGAAACGGCAGAGGAATTTGAGGATACCGTTTCCTTAATAAAGGAAGTGGGATACGATATGATATACACATTTATATACTCTCCCCGTCCCGGAACGGTGGCGGCAAAGATGGAAGGTCATATCCCCCACGAAGAGCAGGTGAGAAGGTTTAAGGAGCTTTCCGCCGCTCAGGACGAAATTTCTGCGGAAAAGAGCAAAAGCTATATGGGAAAAACCGTAAAAGTGCTTTCCGACGGAAAGTGCGAAGCAAGAAACAGCCAAAACAAGATCGTTACCTTGGATAAAGACGTGCCTGCGGGGCAGTTTGTAAAAGCGGAGATAACCGAAACCAAGGCATACGGTTTAAAAGGAAAAGTAATTAATTGAAAGGAAATATAAAAAATGAACGAAACCACCAGAAACGCCATTCTCGCATTGGCAGACGCTATTGAACAGGACGAGGTAGTTATTAACTACAAAGCGGCAAAGGAAAACTTTGATAACGACGATACCCTCTCCACCAAGATCAACGAATACACCGTACAGCGTATGATATTTGAAAAGGCTGCGGCAGACGAAAACAAGGACGAAGAGCTGCTTAAGCAGATCGACAACCGTATGAAGGAGCTTTACGAAGAGGTTATGGCTAACCCCGTTATGGTTGCTCTTGCAAATGCGGAAAACGAGCTTAACGAGCTTCTTAACGTGCTTAATTCCGAGATCCAGTCCAGAGTTATTCCCGAAAGCCAGCATTCTTGCGGCGGGGATTGCTCTGCTTGCGGCGGCTGCCATTAATGTTCACCCCAAGAAAGGTTTTTTGATGAGTAGGGGCGATTCACGAATCGCCCGCAATAGACGAAACATATCACGAAAAAACGCTTTCTCGGGGACCCCGAAAAAAACTATGAACTATAAACTATGAACTATGAACTAACCACCCCACAAAACCTGCGGTTTTGCGGGGAACCCCGGAATGGTTGCTTTTTGCACAGCCGTGCAAAAAGCTTCCGAAGTTCATCGTTTATCGTTCATCGTTCATCGTTAAAAACGAACTTGTTCGAGAGGAGATTATTTTTATGGCTCTTTCCCCCATGATGAAACAGTACCTGCAAGTTAAGCAGGAAAATCCCGATTGCATACTTATGTTCCGCCTTGGGGATTTTTATGAAATGTTTTACGAGGACGCTATAACTGCATCCAAGGTGCTGGATATAGTGCTTACCGGCAGAGATTGCGGTGAAGAGCAGAGAGCGCCTATGTGCGGTATTCCCTTCCACGCGGCGGACAGCTATATTCACCGTCTTATAAAGGCGGGGTACAGAGTTGCCGTGGCAGAGCAGATGGAAGACCCCAAAAGCGTTAAGGGAATTGTAAAGCGTGAGGTAATTCGGGTCATCTCCCCCGGCACGGTTACCGAAAGCGAATATCTCCCCAAAGAAAAAAACAATTATATACTTTCCGTATATAACACAGAAGAAGGCTGCGGCGCCGCATACGCGGACGTTTCTACCGGAACCTTTTCCGCCTGCCAGTTTACCGGCAGAGATGCAAAGGCGCTGCTGCTTTCCGAAACCGCCGCATACTGTCCTACGGAAGCCTTGGTTTACGGCGCATCCGATTTAAAGCAGGCGATCGCAGACAGATTCGGCGCACGTATAACTGCGGTAAACACTTCGCTTTATAAATTTGAAACTGCATTCGAGGAGGTTTTTTCCGTTACGGGAAACGATACGGCAAAAAAACTGCCCCTTGCCTGCACGGCGGCAGGTGCGCTTATTAATCATTTGCGCATTTCCCAAAAGCTTGACCTTAAATTTGTTAAGGATATTAATTTTTACGACCCCACTTTGTATTTACAGCTTGATTCCTTTTCCAGAAAAAATCTGGAGCTTACGGAATCTGCCTACAGCCGTGAAAAGAGAGGCTCTCTTTTGTGGGTGCTTGACGATACCAAAACGGCTATGGGCGCCCGCGCTCTGCGCAGAAGGATAGAAGCTCCCCTTCTTGACCCGAATATGATAAACGCCCGTCTTGACGGCGTGGCAGAGCTTTTTAAAGACAGACAAAGCAGAGATAACCTGCGGGATGAGCTTGCCAAGGTTTCTGACCTCGAGCGCCTTTCCTCCCGCGTAGCGTACGGAAGCGCAAACCCCAGAGATTTAAAATCTTTGGAAATGTCTATGCGCCGTTTCCCTGAAATAAAGCAGATATTATCTGCGTTTTCTTCCCCCGAGCTTGAGCGCATACAAAAAGAGATCAACCCCCTTGCCGACGTTTGCGAAAGTATTGGAAAATACATAGACGATGATCCCCCCGTGGTTTACAAGGAGGGCGGCGTTATACGCAAGGGCGCCCACAAGGAAGTGGACGAGCTGCGTGAAATTCTTGACGGGGGTAAAAGCTGGCTTGCTCGTATTGAACGTAATGAACGGGAGCAGACCGGCATAAAAACACTTAAAGTAGGATACAACCGAGTTTTCGGATATTACATAGAAGTTCCCAAGTCTGCATCTGAAAGCGTACCCGAAGGGTATATCCGCAGACAGACTCTGGCGGACAAGGAGCGATACGTTACCCAAGAGCTTAAGGAAATGGAAAGCAGGGTAATAAATGCCAAGGGCAGACTGTACGCGCTGGAAGCAGAATTGTTTACGGGGCTTGTTACCTACGTAAACACATCTCTTAACTTCCTGCGGAAAACTGCAGAAGCCATTGCGGAAGCGGACGTATACTCCACTTTGGCAAAGGTGGCAGAGGAAAACGGATACACCCGTCCCGAGGTGGACGTTTCCGATATTATAGATATTAAGGCGGGCAGACATCCCGTAGTGGAAAAGCTTTGCGGTGACAGTTATTTCGTACCCAACGATTGCCTGCTTAACACGTCCTCCTCCCGTCTGCACATTATAACCGGCCCCAATATGGCAGGTAAATCCACATATATGCGTCAGGTAGCGGACATTGTGCTTATGGCGCAGGCGGGATGCTTTGTCCCTGCGGAAAGCGCGCGGATCGGCGTGGTGGACAAGATATTCACCCGTGTAGGCGCATCCGACGATCTTTCCGGCGGTACCTCCACCTTTATGATGGAAATGCGTGAGGTGGCAAACATTCTTGCAAACGCCACCAAAAAGAGCCTTATCGTATACGATGAGATAGGCAGAGGAACCTCCACATACGACGGTATGTCTATTGCCCGTGCGGTGGTGGAGCATACTGCGGAAAAGATTAAAGCCCGCACCCTTTTTGCCACCCATTACCACGAGCTTACCGAGCTTGAGGGTATGCAGGATGGCGTGGTAAACTATAATATTGCCGCAAAAAAGAGAGGCAACGATATTATTTTCCTGCGCAGGATAGTTCGTGGACATGCTTCGGACAGTTACGGTATCGAGGTAGCGTCCCTTGCGGGAGTGCCTGCTTCTGTGGTGAACCGCGCAAAGGCTATTTTAAAGGATATTACCGAGCACGTTTCTGCTCCCGTTATCAAAAAGGATGTTGAGGAAGAAGCCGAGCTTACACTTTTTGATATGTCCTGGGAAAACATGAAGGAAAAATTAAAGAATACGGATATAAATACCATTACCCCCATAGAAGCGATGGGAATACTTTACGAAATTAAGAAAATGGTGGAATAAATGGGGATAATTAACACTCTGGATACCCAAACCTCCAATATGATAGCCGCAGGCGAGGTTGTGGACAGACCTGCCTCCGCTTTGAAGGAGCTTATAGAAAATTCCATAGACGCAGGCGCTACCAAAATAACCGCAGAAATTCGGGGCGGCGGAGTACTTATGATGCGTGTTACGGATAACGGCGTAGGCATTTCCCGCGAAGACCTGCCCAAAGCCATACTCCGTCACGCAACCAGTAAAATTAAAACCGCTTCCGACCTTGACGGTGTGCTTACTCTGGGCTTCCGCGGAGAGGCGCTTGCCGCCCTTTCTTCCGTGGCAAAGACGGAAATTGTTTCAAAGCATATTGATTCGGATGCGGGCTACCGCCTTTACTGCGATGAAAACGGAGTGGAATTAGACGAGCACCCTTCCCCCGACGGAACGGTGATAACCGCCCGCGAGCTTTTTTACAACCAGCCTGCAAGACGGAAGTTTTTAAAAAAAGACGTTTCCGAAACGGCGGCATGTGTTCCCGCCGTGGAAAAACTTGCCCTTGCCCACCCCGAAATTTCTTTTACCCTTATAACCGACGGGGAAAAACGGTTTGTTACCTCCGGTGACGGAGATCTATACAACACCATATACGCACTTTACGGCAAGGAAACGGCAAACACCTTTATTCCCGCAGAGTATGAAAGCGATAAAATTAAGGTTTACGGCTATGTTTCCTCACCCGAATACCCCAGAGGCTCAAGACGGGGACAGGTATTTTTGCTTAACGGGCGGTGCGTGCAAAATAAAACCATGCAAGCCGCATTGGAAAGAGGGTTTGAAAGCTATATCCCCCGTGGAAAATACCCTGCCTGCGTGCTTAATATAAAGATAGACCCCCTTTCCGTTGACGTAAACGTTCACCCCGCAAAGTTAGAGGTGAAGTTTGCGGACGAAAGAAAGATCTTTGAAAGCGTGTACTGCTGTGTGAGAAACGCTTTTAATCTTAACGTAACGGAAGAGGACATTTTTACGGAGAGTAAATCTCCTTCCCCCGCCCCCGTTTACAGCGTATCCTCTGTTGCGGAAGAGCCTCTTACCCACGCTGAAGTGATAAAAGCCACACCGTTCCGCTATGAAACCAAGGAGGAAACAAGGGAGTACACACCCTTTACCCCCGAAGCGGATGTGACCGAGCAAAGCACAACTGCATACGTAGCATCCCCCGTGCAGGAAACCTTTGAAGCTTCCGCACCCGAATTTGCATATATAGGTGAATTGTGGAACACTTACGTTGCCGTTGCCACCGAGGACAGCTTTATTTTATTCGATAAACACGCGGTGCACGAGCGTATAATTTACGAGCAGATACGAACCGCCCGTAAAAACTATTCCCAAGAGCTGTTAACGGGCGTGCCCGTTACCCTGGGAGCAGAGGAATTTGCCGCCGCATTGGAAAACAAAGCCCTTTTTGAGCAGTACGGATATTCCTTTGAGGAGTTTGGAACAGACACTTTGCTTATCCGTGCCGTGCCCACCATACTTGCGGGAACAAAGCAGGAAACGGGACTTTTTTATGAGCTGTGCGCCGCCGCCGCAGAGGGCACCGCAGTGCCGCTTACCGAAAGGTGCGAAAAAGCGGTATATACCGCCGCCTGCAAAGCGGCAGTACGGGCAAAAGAGCACACCACAAAAGAGGAAAACATTGCCCTGGCGGAAAAACTGCTTTCCTCCCCCGAGATACGCTATTGCCCCCACGGCAGACCCGTAATGCATATATACGAAAAAAGAGAGATAAACAAGTTTTTTGACAGATAGGAGATACGTATGGCACAGTTTACCATACTTGCAACCGAGGGTAACGCACGCAGAGGCGTGTTTTCCACGGTACACGGTGATATTCAGACACCCGTTTTTATGAACGTTGGCACTTCTGCGGCGATAAAGGGCGGTATTTCCACCTTTGATCTCCGCAATATAAACTGTCAGGTGGAGCTTTCCAACACCTACCACCTGCACGTCCGTCCCGGTGAAGACGTAATTTACAAGCTGGGCGGAATTCACAAGTTTTTTAACTGGGATAAACCCGTGCTTACAGACAGCGGCGGATTTCAGGTATTTTCTCTGGCAAATCTCCGCAGCATAAAGGAAGAAGGGGTTGCCTTCCAATCCCACATGGACGGTGCGAGGATATTTATGTCCCCCGAATCCTCTATGCAGATACAATCCAAGCTGGCGTCCACCATTGCAATGGCGTTTGACGAATGCCCTTCCTCTGTGGCGGACAAAAGATATATTAAAAATTCCTGCGAAAGAACCGTACGC
The DNA here is from genome assembly GCA_017381715.1 of Clostridia bacterium. Classification (GTDB taxonomy): domain Bacteria; phylum Bacillota; class Clostridia; order Oscillospirales; family CAG-382; genus SFLA01. Next base: position 21,504 of record JAFOBR010000029.1, on the reverse strand, counting down.
TGGCTTTACCGCTGTAAAGACGAGATGGACAGACTGAATTCTTTGGAAGAAACAATTAACCCCCATCAGCTTCTGTTCGGAATAAACCAAGGCGGTGTATATGCCGACCTCCGCGTTGAGCATATGAAGCAGATACGTGAACTGGATCTGCCCGGATACGCTATCGGCGGTCTGGCGGTAGGCGAGGATGCGGACACGATGTACCGTGTTATCGAAGCAGTTGAGCCTCATATGCCTAAGGATAAGCCCCGTTATCTTATGGGCGTGGGCACCCCCGTGAATATTCTTGAAGCGGTGGAAAGAGGCGTAGATTTCTTTGATTGCGTAATGCCTTCCCGTAACGCACGCCACGGAAATCTGTTTACCTGGGCAGGTATGATGAACCTTAACAACAACAAATACCTGCTGGACGAAAGACCTATTGACGAAAACTGCGATTGCGACGTGTGCAAGCGGTATTCCCGTGCATATATCCGCCACCTGTTTAAAGCAAGAGAGCTTTTGGGAATGCGTCTTTGCGTTTTGCATAACCTGCATTTTTATAACGAGCTTATGGCGCAGATACGTCTGCATATCGAAAAAGGCGATTTTACCGAATGGAAAAACAAAATGGTTCCTATTTTGGGCAAACGCGCACCTTTTTAAAAAAGAAATTTGCCAAAGCCTGTTGCAAATCACAAAAAAATGTATTAATATAATTGTGTGAATTTAAATTAAAGGAGATAAAAACTATGAAAACTTGTCCCAAATGCGGAAAAACCTTTGAAGACAGCAAATTCTGCCCCGCTTGCGGTACAGAAGTAAAGGACGAACCCAAGGCAGAAGGATACTGCGAAAACGATATTAAGGATAACAAAATATTCACACTCCTTTCTTATATCGGTCCCCTCTTCCTCGTTCCCGTGCTGGCTGCTCCCAAATCCAAGTACGCTCGCTTCCACGCTAACCAGGGTCTTGTTCTCTTCCTTGCAGAGATAATCATCGCTCTTCCGCTCAGAGCACTTGATTGGCTTAACGGATTTATATTCGGCAACTTCCCCTTGTTCCACGGTTGGCTCAGCTTCGTTCCCGCTGTTGTGGGCGCAGTCATTAGCCTTGTCGGCCTTGTTGTTGGTATGTTGGCTCTCGTTCTGGCTGTTATCGGCGTTATCAACGCTTTCCAGGGCAAAGCAAATGAACTTCCCTTTATCGGCAAGATGAGAATACTCAAATAAGAATACATATAAAAAATCACCCCAAGAAGCCTTACGGCTTCTCGGGGACCCCGAACAACAAAAAAAGAGCAGACAATGTCTGCTCTTTTTTAATAAGAAATGAGGAATTACTTTACGGTAAAACCAGCTGTACCGCGCTTTCCAGAATTTTTAATTCGGGGTCGCGCATTAAGATTATCTCGCCGTCCACGTTAAAGGGGATACGGTTGGGAGAACAGATCTTTAATTTTTTGCATCTGCGGAAGGTTACAAGGTCCTTTGCTTTTTCAAAATGCTCGCCTTTTTTATAGATATTCACCAGCTTTAAGACCCCTGCGCGGGAAACGCGGTCGATACACACGAAATCCATATATCCATCGTTAACCTTGGCATAAGGTGCCGCTTTATATGCGCCGCCGTAATAATTTCCGTTGGCGGCAAGGGCGAACATACAGGGGTGGGGCCCGCCGAAAACGTCTTCATCATCACAAATAACGGTGTACTCGTATTTTTCGAACTTTACGAAGCATTCTATTAATGACATATTGTAGGAATTTTTACCCCCAAGAATACGGCGGTATTTGCCCATACCGTCTGCGACGGCGGAATCGAACCCTGCAGACGCCACGTTTACGCTTATGTATTCCGTGCCGCTTTCCGAATCGGTAACGAGCATTACGTCCAAAGGAACGGTTTGCGCCTTTGTTACCCGCTTGAGATCACGGAAATCGGATGCGGTGTGATCGGTAAACGCTTTTATAAAATCGTTTCCGCTTCCCGTGGGGACAACCGCCACAGAGCAGTTTTTGTTGCCGGAACGGATAATTCCCGTAACCACCTCGTTAAAGGTGCCGTCACCGCCGCAAGCGTAAATACGCACGTGTTCATCGGTGTTTTTTAATTGATCGCACACCTCACGTATAGCGTCCTTTGCGCATACGGTAACGTATTTTTCGCAATTTTCAAGGTGAAGCTTTTCCACCGCTTCGGAAATAATATTTGAACGGTCCTTACTGCCCGCAACGGGGTTTAGTATAAAAAGATGCTTCATTTATTTTGCTCCTTTAATATATGGGGTGCGGCAAAGAGGGTCGGGAACGGAAAATATTTCCCGAAGCACTCTTTCTGCCCGAACCGAGTTTTCATACTGCTTATTCCCCGTAAGGGAAGCAGGCTTTACCACCAGAGAAAGGGAGGATTGCTTGCGTATCTGTTTTATTACGGGAAGTCCTTTTTCACCTGCGGCAAGGAGGGTGGTATGGTTTGGCATTTCTGCCGCCTGATATTTGGTTATGCCGAAAAGTATGCTTAGAAGGGCGCGGCGGATACGGGAATCCGTATCACCGGCACTGCGGCAGGCGGAAATAATTTCTTCCGTACCGCTTTTTTCACGCAGGGCTTTGGTCAAACGCCCTGCCAAGGATTCGTCTATGCCGTAAAGCATAGCTTTATCACCGCTGTAAAGCTTTGCCGCCACGCTGAGATAAGGAAAAAGCGAATTATCTGCCACCGTGTTTTTAAAAAACGGGGATGCTTTTTCGGGAATTCCGTCTGCAGGCACGCCGGATTTTCTTAAAGACCCTGCGGAGGCGAAATCCGGTGAACGGGGGACAATACGGATTTTTAAAATATCCCGTTTGGAGGCGGCTTTTATATATTCAAGTGCTAAAATATTGTTTGGCTTTGCCAGCGCGGATGCGGTTTCTTCCCCCAGCGATTTTGCCAATATCTGCTCTGTTGCTTTGGGGTAGGAAAGATTCTTTTTTTCTTTTACCAGCTCGGAAACCTCTTGCTCAAAAGAAGCGCAGCGCACGATTTCTGTTGCCGCCTTTACCGCTTGAGGGTCCTCTGCACCGAAGACCAGCGCTTCAAACCCTGCTTCCTCTGCTATATGCACTCCCGCACGGGCGAAATCACGGGCAGAAAGTGAGGAAAAGGGGAATGGCAGCTCCAACACCCCGTCAAACCCGCATTCCACGGCGGCGGAAGCGCGCAAGTATTTGTCTGCGCAGGCGTTACCCCCGCGCTGAATAAGGTTTCCACTCATTATTCCGAAAACTACGGGGTATTCGGAATGGGCAACATCAAGTAAATGCTTGTGGCCGAAGTGAAACGGATTGAATTCGCATATAATTGCAGCTGTTCCTTTTAATCTTTCCATAAAAATCCCTTGCATTTATTTTCTAACGGTAGTATAATGAAAAATGATCAAAATGTCAAGCAAGGAGAAATGAACAATGTATATTCTTGTCGTAAACGCAGGAAGCTCTTCACTTAAATACCAGCTCTTTGATATGGAGGGCGAAAAGCTTTTGGCAAAAGGTAATGCAGACCGTATCGGTATTGACGGTGTGCTGGAGCATCAGGTGATCGGTAAAGAAAAAACCGCTACACCCACTCCCTTCCCCACCCACGCAGACGCTATTAAAAAGGTGCTTGAAACACTTGTGGATAAAGACGCAGGCTGTATCGAAAGTATCGACCTTATCGGCGCAGTAGGACACCGTGTGGTTCACGGCGGTCCCTGGCTCACCAAGCCCACCTTGGTTACCGAGCAATCCAAGGCAGACCTTCGCAAGTGCCTTACTATCGCTCCCCTTCACACCAAGGGACATCTTGAGGGTATTCAGGGCTGTGAAGAGGTTATGCCCAATGTTCCTCAGGTGCTGGTTATCGATACCGCTTTCCATTCCACCATGCCTCCCAAGGCATACACTTATCCTATCGCATACGAAGTAGCAGAAAAATATAATATCCGCCGTTACGGTTTCCACGGCACTTCCCACAGATACGTTTCCGCTATTGCAAACGAATTTCTTGGCAAGGAAGACAGCAAGATAGTAACCTGCCACATTGGTAACGGTTCCTCTATTTCCGCTGTACGTGGCGGCAAATGTATGGATACCAGCATGGGCTTTACTCCCCTTGACGGTATTATTATGGGCTCCCGCTGCGGCGCGATCGACCCCGCGATCGTTCCCTATATTATGGAAGCAGAGAACATTCCCGCTAACGAAATGGGCAACTGGATGAACAAAAAGTGCGGTCTGCTGGGTGTTTCCGGCGTATCCTCCGATATGCGTAACCTCCGCAAAGCGCAGGCTGAGGGCAACGAGAGAGCTGATCTTGCTTCCGATATTCTCACTTACGAGATAAAGAAATTCATCGGCTCTTATGCGGCTGCTATGAACGGTCTGGACTGTCTGGTATTTACCGCAGGTATCGGCGAAAACGACGCGAGAGTAAGAAGCGAAGTTTGTGCGGATATGGAATTTTTGGGCGTGAAGATGGACGAGGACAAGAACCTTAACTACCGTGACCTTCCCGTTCCCGCAGACGTTTCTGCGCCCGACAGCAAGGTAAGAATTCTGGTTATTGCCACCAACGAAGAATTGGTTATCGCCCGTGATACCGCAGAGGTAGTTGAAGCGCTTAACAAGTAATGATAGAAACACTTACTTTTGTTTTTGAGCTTATTGGCACGGTGGCGTTTGCCATTTCAGGCGCAATTACCGGCCTTAAAAAGAAAATGGATATTTTCGGCGTGGTGATACTCGCCGTTGTAACCGCTGTTGGCGGAGGAGCTATACGGGATATCGTTTTGGGCAACACACCGCCTATGACATTCAGAAATCCCGTTTACGCTCTGGTTGCCATTGCCACGGGAATACTGACCTTTATTCCCGCAGTAAGAAGGCTGGCAGGCAAAAACCCAAAGGTTTTTGATATGTTTTTGCTTGTAACCGATTCCGTGGGTCTGGGAATTTTCACGGTAATGGGTATACGCACCGCCATTAACTTAAACCACGGCGAAAACCTGTTTTTGCTGGTATTCGTAGGCGTGGTTACCGGTGTGGGCGGAGGTCTGCTTCGTGATATGATGGCAGGCAACACGCCTTACATATTCGTAAAGCATATATACGCATCCGCTTCCCTTGCGGGAGCCGTTCTTTGCGTGCTGCTTTGGAAGCCTCTGGGCGCAACCGCCGCTATGTCAATTTCCGCGGCAGTCATTATCGTAATACGCTTTCTTGCGGCAAGATTTAAATGGTCTCTACCCAAAGCTGAATAGAAATACAATAAAAAAAGGAAGCTTTTTGCACAGCAGTGCAAAAAGCAACCATCATTCATCATTTATCATTTATCATTCTTCATTAAAAACTCCCGATATTATCGGGAGTTTTTTGTGTGTCCTGCTTGCGTGCTTTTGGCACGTCTTATTTAAAGTTTTTGGGTATTTTGCTCATAGGCTTTTCCAAAAGCGTAACGATTACCGCGCAAATTATACCGTTTGCCAAAACGTAGGGCGCGTTATATACAATAGAGTATATAAAGGGGGAAGCGGTGGTGATACCGTACACCGTTTCCGAAGCTGTGATAGCGTATATGGTTACACCGCTTATAAAGTGCACGATAAAGCGCACTCCCGTTGCAACGGCTGTGCCCCATATGCCTTTTTTAAAGAAACCTGCACAACCAACAGCGGCGTATGCCAAAACGTAATCCAGCAAAATTGAGGGTATTCCGTATCCGCCGGAAGACCAAAGCAGATATTTTAAAATACCGAAGGTGGCTCCCGTGGCGATACCCCAGCCTGCGCCGCGGCGCAAAGCAAGGATTACCAGAGGCACCATAAGTATGTCGATTCCGCCGCCCTGAAGCCAGGCGAAATCCAATTCCAGCGGACAAAGCGCCAGAGCGAGAGCTACGGTTATACCGCACTCGCAAACGATCAATAAGCGTTCTTTAAGTTTTTTGTTCATTTTTAAAATTACGACGTGGATTTATCTCGTCAAAAAAACGGCTTGTTCTATATTTTTACAGAACAAGCCGATAATTTTTTACCATTTTGACGTTTTTTTACACGTCTTCTCCCTTCAACAGTATTATCTGACAGGTTCATCGGGTATGTTCTCAGCCGTATATATTATACAGCACCCCGTAAAATGATATTCAGTTATTATAATTTGCGCGGAACTCCACGTCCACTTCCACGGTGTATTTATCCTTATTCTGGTTAACACCGGGAACGTAAGGGGGAGTATCCTGATAAACAACGGTAAACGAAACGGTATATCCTGCAGGGACGCCTTCTTTATCCAAGGTGTATTCGCACATTATATTTTTAAAACGGGTTTCATCCTCCACAACGCTTACCACACCGCATATCTCCGGCAGCGCGGTGCCGAGAAGCGAATACAGCAGCTTGCTTTGAGAATTATCCTCAATATAATGGCGGTACAGTGTGCCTGCAAGAGTGTTGGTTTTTTCGGTGGACTTTATTTGCTCCGAACCGAAGACCACGGGAAAAGCGTATATGAGAGAGCCTCTCATTTCCTCCCAGGAGTATTCTTCCGATATATCATCGGTGGTCATAACTCCGTCTTGCCATTTCACCTTCATTATACCGATATTATCGCCCATAAGGGTTTCTTCTATCTCGCCCGTCATAAGCTTTTGCTCTTCATCAATAGAGATGTTTCCGGAAGCAAGCAGGACACATGTTTTTCCGCCCAGCTCTATTCTTAAGGAAAAGCCGTAATCCAAAACGTTCAGATCCTTAAAGCTTTCGTTAACGGGGGTGATATGAGTTTCATCTGCGCCTGAGCAGGCGCACAAAACCATTGAAAGAGCAAGTAAAATACAAAGAAAACTCTTTTTCATGGTTATTTACCTATAATTTCTTCCAGCTTATCCAAAAGCTGTGAAACCTCGTAGGTAAGCGTGTAATATCCGCCTGCACCGTCTATGGTATAGTAGGCTTTGGTGGAGGTTACACGGTAGAATACAATTTCATCGGTTTTGGTTTCGCTCACAAGGTTGATACGCAGCATTTCACTGCCCGTTTCGTCCCCTTGTTTATATTCCCCTTCGCGGGAAACGTTTATAACCTTAATATAGAACTGTCTGAACTCATCCATATTAAGCTCTTTGCCGTTGCAGGTTACAGACTGAGCGATACCTGCTTCGTCCTTGCCGATAACGAAATTATAGCTTTCGCCGTCATAGGTGAACTTCATTTCGTTAACGTCGTCTATATACATATAAAGGAGCGATGAGCTTACGAAATCCAGAGGTTCCCAAGCCATCCAAGGTGCGGTCTCGAGATGAACCTTTGCGATATAGGGGTTAACAAACTTAACGTCTTCCCCATCCTTATCCTTGGTGGTGATCATGGAAGCGGCGTAACGGGAGCCATCCTCCAACGGGTCGGAAATGAGGATATCCATAGTGTATCCGCCGTAAACATAGTGAATGGTGATAGCAGGGTCGGTTCCTTCCCCTTTATCGTTTTTGCCCAAGCCGTATTCGGCAAGGTCCATTTCCTTTATACCGAACTTAACTACCTCGTCACCTACCAGAGTACATACGGACATAAGATATTCAACGTATGCGGTGGTATTTACGTAGGCGTAGTTGCGGTTTTCGGGAATAAAATCATCGGTAGTGATCATCCACAGTCCGATAAACGCATCTGCGGGGTTGGCATCCAGCTTGTCTGCCATTACGCGGATCTCATCGGTTACCATCATCTTTTGGGAGCTGTATCCCTCGAAATCGATACGCACGTACTGAACGGGCTTTTCGCTTTCAAAGGAAAGGGTGTGGATAACGTAGGTGCCGTCCTTTTGGGTCTGCAAACTTTCGGGCATAACGGTTTCCACTTCGTTGAAGTTTTCACCGTCGGTATATATCCATACCTTAATGCTTTCGGGCAGGTATGCGCCCTTGCCTTCGTCTCTTACCAAGGGGAGCTTGATGCTGTACTTGCCGTTTTCCGCAACGCGGTTGAGAGAGATTGCGATCTGAATGGAGGTTTCGTCCTTGGAGCCGATACCGATAAAGGCGGCTTGCTTTGTCCAATCCGAATAGGGTGCGGGAGCACGCTTAAGGTCGGAAAGGAGGGTTGCCACGTCTGCTTCCTTGTTGGAAAGGGTGATATTGGAGGAAGCGGACATTGCGCGGCGCAGACGGATGGTAAGCGCCTGATCCAGATCACGGAAATACATAGACATTTTGTCTATGGAATAGATAGCGTTTGTATCCGGAATAGCATAAACCAGATTTGCGGTGAGGAAGGTTTCGCCTCCTGCGGCAAAGGTGGATTCAACGTCGGATGCAAGGAGCATATACACGTGGGGCTTGCCCTCGTAACGGGCATAATGATATGCGCCGGAGGAATCCTTATCCCCTATAATAAGCACGTGGGTATCACCCTGATTGGTCTTAATGGTGATCTTGGCGGTAGAGCCGTCCCCATCAAGTCCGTACTGGGAGAAATCCTTGGGGTTTTTCAGTTTTCCCTCTGCGCAGGTATAGGTGGCATTTACCACCAGATACGAGAAGGCTTCTGCGTTAAGCTGAACACCCTCTGCTCCTTCGATAAAGAAATTGGAGGAGGTTTTGCTTTCTCTGTATACCTTAAAGGTTGTGTTTTTGTTTTTAACGGTAATGGAAGAAACGTCGCTTCTGGTAATGGAAGGATACATAAAGGGCTTGCCCGTGGAGGTTACCACGTCACCGTCGGTATCGTATCCGTTCATTGCACGGAGAGAAAGCTCTATCTTTTCTTCCCCGCAAAGGGAAAGGAAAGAGTTTACAAACATATTTTCCCCGTCAAAAGCATAGGGAGTTTCGTCCTTCAGGAAGCGGAAAAACTCTTCCTTTTTAAAGGAAACACTGCTGCCTTCCGCAGAAACGGTGCAGAATTCGCTGCCCGTGCCGGTTTTTACCTTTATTTTGCCGCATTCCGCAACGGAAAGGGCAAATTTATATACCACGCTGCCGGTTTTATCCGCAAGCAGTGCGTCTTCCCCGTCCTTAAAGGAAATGGTGCCGGAGATATCCTCCAAAGCGTCCTTTCCTTCGGCGGTAAGAAGATAAAAGGGGTCTTCTTCCATATCGGTGGCAGGCTCGTGGAGGAATATAAAATATCCTCCGATAAGCAGTGCGGCGGCAACAAGCAAGCAGATGACCACAGTTAAGGTCTGCTTATTTGAAGTCTTTTTCTTTTTGCCGTTTTCCGCCCCTGCAGATGCAAAGGTGGATTTTTCCGCGGTTATGCCTTCATCCTTTTCCTCTTCGGGAGTAAAGGTTTCGGCATCTGTATAAATAATTTCGTTGCGCTTCATTTACAGGTGTCTCCTCTTAATATAAACACCGACACCCAGTACCAGAATTATAAGGGGAGCTACGGCAATAACTATAACGGAAAGTGTTTTTGCTTCGCCGGTCTCAAGGGAAAGGGCTGTGTCCGCAAATACCTTATAATCGATATCGGGGGAAACACGCTCGGTGGACATCATTCTTGCCGCCGCTTCGATAACCTCACGGTTGCCGTACTGGGCGGAAAGGCTTGCATCGGATACGAATTCGGTACTGCCGCAAAGGGTTACGTACTGATATTTTGCGGCGTTGGTATCGTCATAATCCATAACGGTGGATATGGAGAATATGGGGAATGCGCCGGAAACGCCGTTTTTATCCGTTGCGGTGTTAAAGGAGGTAAAGGAGGAGCCTACGGATGCGCCGTTTGCCGCCTTGCCGTTTACCAGCTTTACGGTATCGTCAAACACAGTCTTTATATCCGTATCGTCTGCAAAGGATATGTGAAGCTGTGCGGCGATAGTGCCCGTTTCTCCCGCAGGCTGAGCAAGAATATTGTTCTTGTTAAGCATAAGAGAATGGGTCTGGTCGGAAAGTATGTTGTTTGGCTCGTAATCCAAGCCCCATACTTCGCTCAGATATTCACGCAGGTTGGGAAGATCGGGGGTGGAAGCGTCCACAAATACCATAAGCGAACGGTTGCCGCCAAGGAATTTGTTTATGATATCCGTTTCGTCGTCTGCGTTGGGGTTGTTTTTATCGTAACCCGCAAGGTCCTTCTGGGGATCGCAGATAACCATTATACGGGCGTTTTTGAATGCCTCTTCAAGCTCTTCGTCGGTAGCGACGGTAAGATCTATGGTCTGAGTGGCAAAGCCTGCATCCTGAAACAGAGAAACAAGGTTTTTGGATACGGTTTCACCGTGGCCCTGAGTGAAGAGAACGGAATAAGGCTCCTTGATAGAGCACTGGGTAATGGCGGAAACCATTTTAGATTCGCCGTTGTAAGCATAGAGCGATCCGTCGGATTCGGCAACCATAAAGAATGCGTCAAAATTAAGGACACGGGTATGGTATTTACCTTCAACGATAATGTTGCTGGCGTTGAGGGTGGTCTGGGTATAATGCTTGATATCGTTTACGTATTTGGGGTCGGTAGTAACGTCGAAATACGCAACCTCGATATTATCGGGGAATTTTTCCGCAAAAGCAAGCACCGTCTCGTGTACCATACGGAAGTAGTTGTAGCCGCCCTGCTCGTATTCCTCCAGCCTGTCACGGGCGGTGCAGAAGTGAACGGTGATCTCAAAATCATCGCCCAAGCCTTCAAGATATTCCACGGTGGTATCCGAAATGGAATAAAACTCTTCCGCTGTCATATCTATAGAAAAAATATGGGTTGCGTTAAGTGCGGTGATAATAAGGTTTATACCGATAATAAACGCCAGGGTTACTGCGGTGAACACTACGGAAAGAGAGCCGTATCTGAACTTTTTGCTCTTTATAAGCTCACCGAAGGACATTTTCTTTTTGTTGTTGTTTGCCATTGTTTTGTTACCTCCTTATGACCAACGGCGCTTTTCGTATACACGGACGGTAAGGAAAAGGAATACTGCCGTAAAGCTTATAAAGTATACTACTGCGCTGAGATCCAGAATGCCGGAGGACATGGTGGCGTATCTGTCTATAAAGGAGAACCATCTTATGATATTACGCACCCATTCAACGGGAATGGAGTTTACAAGCACGCCCAGCAAAAGAATTACTACAATAAGTCCCATAGAACCGATAGCAGCGTTGAGCTGGCTTTCGGTAAGGGAGGAAATGAACACGCCCACTGCGATAAACGCCGCGCCGATAAGGAACAGGGTGAGCACGTTAAGGAATATATATGACAAGGAAGGGTTGCCGTATATATAAAGCAAATAGAAGTTAAAGGAATTTACGCCCAGAACTGCTGCAAAAACGGTGAGTGCGGAAAGGAACTTTGCAATTACCATTGCGCCCAGAGAAATGGGGGCGGTAAGCAGTATCTGCTCGGATTTTGTGCGGCGTTCGTCTGCAAAAAGCTTCATTGTAAGCAAGGGAATGAGTATTGCAAAAACGAACAGCAGGCACAAAAAGTACATAGACATCATAGAAGTGTCTGCCTGAAGCAGTACCGTTGCGGAGAACAGCGCACCGGAAACGGCAAGGAACATTCCTGCGAAAACGTATCCGATAGGTGTGGTGAAATATGAGCGAAGCTCACGGCAATATATAGCCCACATTATTCTTCCCCTGCCTTTCTTACTCTTCTTACAGTCTTGCGTGTTTCTTTTTCTTTTCTCTTTTCGGTAAGACGGATAAAGATATCTTCAAGGTTAAGTTCCATACCTTCAAGTCCGATAAGATACCAGCTGTTTCTTGCGATAAGCGCGAACAGCGGCTTGCGGATATCCACTTTATCCTCGGATTCGATAAGATAACTGGTGGAATCGGTATCCCGCTTGCCCAGAACCTCTGCGTATTTAACGCCGGGAAGAGCTTTTACCGCTTTAAGCACGTCGTTTTCGGGACCTACAATTTTTGCAACCAGCTTACGGGAGCCGTCTACTGCGTTGATAAGGTCCTGCGTGCGCTCGTTTGCCACTATCTCGCCCTTGTTTATAACCACGATACGGTCGCACACCGCCTGAACTTCGGGGAGTATATGGGTGGAAAGGATAACCGTATGCTGTTTACCCAGAACTCGGATAAGATTACGGATCTCGATTATCTGCTTGGGGTCAAGACCAACGGTAGGTTCGTCAAATATAAGCACCTTGGGATTGCCGATAAGCGCCTGAGCAATACCCACACGCTGACGGTAACCTTTGGAAAGGTTCTTTATTTTGCGGTTGAATACGTCGGTTATCTTTACAACCTCGCAAACCTCTTTAAGGTGTGCATCCTTGGGAAGCACGCACTTTTTAAGCTGATACACGAAGGAAAGGTATTCCTTTACTGTCATATCCACGTAAAGAGGAGGCTGTTCGGGAAGGAAGCCGATCTTTCTCTTTGCTTCCACGGGGTTTTCAAGTATATCCACCCCGTCGATACGGCAGGTGCCGGAGGATGCGGAAAGATAGCCGGTAAGTATGTTAAGGGTGGTTGTCTTTCCTGCGCCGTTGGGACCCAGGAAGCCCATTATCTCCCCTTCTTCTACGTTAAAGGTAACGCCCTTTACCGCCTGCTTATCGCCAAAATTCTTGTAAACGTCGATTATCTCGATCATCGGTTATTTCTCCTGTTTATCTATACTTATACCCAGATCCGCAAGTGCCTGCAAAGGTACTTCGGCAGGGCAGTCTGTCATAAGCTCGGATGCGTTGGATACCTTGGGGAACGCCACAACGTCACGCAAGGTGGGAGCGCCCAGCATCTGCATTACAAGTCTGTCCAGACCCAGCGCCATACCGCCGTGGGGAGGTGCGCCGTATTTGAATGCATCCAGCAGATAGCCGAACTTTTGCTGTGCTTCTTCATCGGAAAGACCAAGCAGACGGAAAATGGTTGCCTGCAAAGCAGGGTCGGTTATACGGATAGAGCCGGAGGACAGTTCGATACCGTTAAGCACAAGGTCATACGCCTTTGCGCGGACCGAGCCTTTATCCGATTCAAGATAAGGCAGACATTCATTAAGAGGTGCGGTGAAGGGGTGGTGCATTGCCATCCATTCGCCGGATTCCGCGTCCTTTTCAAAGAAGGGGAATTCCACTACCCAAAGGAAGCTGTAGCCTTCTCTGGGAACGTCCAGTCTGTTTGCCGCCTCAACACGGAGCTGACCCAGCTGGGTAAGCACTGCGTTATCGTTTGTATCTGCAATAACAAATGCCACGTCACCGTCGGTACAATCAAGACGGGTGCAGATGCAGTTAAGCTCGTCCTCTGTCATAAACTTGCCGAAAGAGCAGGTGGTGTTGCCGCCAACCTTCTTTATCCACGCAAGTCCCTTTGCGCCGCATCCTTTTGCGTATTCGGTAAGCTTGTCTATCTCTTTACGGGTAAGCTTTTCCGCATAGCCCTTGCAGTTTATACCTCTTACACTGCCGCCTGCGGCAACTGCGGAGGTAAACACAGAGAAATCACAGCCCTTGACTATATCGGAAATATCAACAATTTCCATACCAAAGCGCATATCGGGCTTATCGCTGCCGTAACGGTTCATACATTCACGGTAGGTATAACGGGGGATGGCAGGTACGTCCACGCCCAAGGTTTCCTTGAACACACGGCGGATGTAGCCTTCGCCTACATTAAGCACGTCCTCCATCTGAACGAAGGACATTTCAAAGTCGATCTGGGTGAATTCGGGCTGTCTGTCCGCACGCAGGTCTTCATCACGGAAGCAACGTGCGATCTGCATATATCTGTCAAATCCCGCAACCATGGAAAGCTGTTTGTAAAGCTGGGGAGACTGAGGCAGAGCGTAGAAGGAGCCCTTTCTGATACGGCTGGGAACAAGATAGTCTCTTGCACCTTCGGGAGTGGAACGGATAAGGATGGGGGTTTCTATTTCCACAAAGCCGTTTTCATCAAAATAATCTCTGGTGACCTTGGCAACCTTGTGTCTGAACAAAAGATTCTGCATAAGGTCGGGACGGCGCAAGTCGAGATAACGGTGCTTCAAGCGAAGCTCTTCGTTTGCGCGAGAGTTTTCGGTTATTTCAAAAGGTGTTGTCTGGGATACGGAAAGGATCTTCAATTCGTCCACCGCTATCTCAATATCGCCTGTGGGGATCTGGGGGTTTTTGGAGGAACGCTCTCTTACCACGCCGGAAGCGCAGAGAACGAATTCGCCTCTTATACCGAAAGCTTTATCGAAAATCTCTTTTTCGGTGTTTTCGTCAAAAGCCAGCTGAACGATACCGCTTCTGTCACGCAGGTCGATAAAGATAAGAGAACCAAGGTCTCTCTGTCTCTGACACCAGCCCATTACGCAGGCACGCTCGCCTACGTTTTCTATAGTAAACTCACCGCAATAGTGAGTTCTTTTTGAATTTCCAAGTAATTCTGCCATAGTTTTAGTTTTGCCTTCTTTCAAAGTATTGTGAGAACTATGAACGATGAACGATAAACGATGAACTAATGGTTGATTTTTGTTCGCAGAACAAAAATCTTCCGAAGTTCATAGTTGCCGGGGTTCCCCGAAAACGCCAAGCGTTTTTGGGGTGGCTCATAGTTCCTAGTTCATCGTTATTTTATTGCTTCCGCAATGTCTGCCGCCGACAGTTTGACCTCTGCCCTGCCGCCGTCTTGCATATTCTTAACCGTAACCACGCCGGTTTCCGCTTCGTTTCCGCCGATAACGGCTGTAAAGCGGGCGTGAATTTTATCCGCATATTTCATTTGCGCTTTTATACTGCGGGAACAAAGGTCGGTTTCTGCCTTTATGCCCATACCGCGGAGCTGTTCGCAGAGAGTGAACACCTTTGTGTATACCTCTTTATCTGCGGGAGCGAGATAGATATCCGGTGCGGTATCCACGCTCTTCAAAAGTCCCTCCTGCTCCAAGCAGGCGATAAGACGGGTAATACCCATACCAAATCCTACGCCGGACATCTGCGGTCCCCCAAGCTGGGCAACCAAGCCATCGTATCTGCCGCCGCCGCAAACTGTGGACTGAGCGCCAATACGTTCATCTATAAACTCAAACACCGTGCCGGTGTAATAATCCAATCCTCTTACGATACCGGAATCTATAACGTAGGGGATTTCCGCCGCATCAAGAATATCCGTAAGCGCTTTAAGATGCTGTTCGCAATCCTCGCAAAGATGCTGTGTGGTCTTGGGTGCGTTTTTTGCTATTTCCGAGCAAACGGGAGATTTGCAATCCAGCACACGCAAGGGGTTTTTACCAAGTCTTTCAAGGCAGGTGGGGCAAAGCTTGTCCGTATAACCGCTTAAATAATTTACCAGCGCTTCTCTGTAAAGAGGACGGCATTTGGGACAGCCCACCGAATTTATGTGGAGCACCACGTCTTTAAGTCCCAATTCCTTGAACACGCTGTATGCAAGGGAGATGACCGTTGCATCCGCCGCAGGGGATTCGGAGCCGAACAGCTCTGTTCCGAACTGGAAAAACTCTCTCGATCTGCCTGCCTGAGGCTTTTCATAGCGGAAGAAATTGGTAAGGTAATACAGCTTTAACGGCATAGCGCCTGCGTAAAGACCGTTTTCCAGCATACTGCGGACAACGCACGCCGTTCCTTCGGGACGGAGTGACAGACTGCGGTCATCTCTGTCCTTAAAGGTGTACATTTCCTTTTGCACAACGTCGGTAGTGTCACCCACACCGCGGGAGAAAAGCTCGGTTGCTTCAAAGGTGGGGAAGCGGATCTCGCCAAAGCCGTATTCAAGACACTTTTTGCGTATTGTTTTTTCGATATACTGCCAAGCGGCAGTCTGTTCGGGGAGGATATCTAAGGTTCCCCGAGGCTTTTTTATTTGTTCCATAGTAATTTACTCCGTAAAAAGAACGATGAACGATAAACGATGAACTATGAACTAACCACCCCACAAAACCTGCGGTTTTGCGGGGAACCCCGGAATGGTTGATTTTTGCCTTTGGGGCAAAAATCTTCCGAAGTTCCTAGTTCCCAGTTCCTCGTTCCTAGTTTCTCTGAATTTCTCTCCAGTCAAGATCTCCTCTGCCGAGAGCGAGGATAAGCGCTTCCGCGGTTGCGATATTGGTTGCAACGGGGATATTATGGCTATCGCACAGACGGATGACCTGAAGGGTATTGTCTACGTATTCGGCGTCCGAATTAGGGTCCCGAAGGAAGATAACCAGATCTATTTCGTTATATGCGATACGGGCGGCTATCTGCTCTGCTCCGCCATGAGAGCCTGCCAGCATACGGGTAACCTTAAGCCCCGTTGCTTCGCTTATGTATTTTCCTGTCGTAGCTGTTGCACAGAGATTGTGCTTGGCAAGCACTCCGCAATAAGCTATGCAGAATTCGGTGATAAGCTCTTTTTTCTTATCGTTGGCGATAATTGCTATTTCCATAATAGGTATCGTCCTTTCTTGCCTTTAGTATTTTTTGTTATTTAAGATAAATTTTTCTTCTTAAGGTGCGGTAAACGCCCTTGAACAAGGGAACCTCGCTTCCGCAGAGACGGTATGCGATATTGACCGCCGCCGCTTCAAAGGAATATGCTTTGCCTTTGGGGTTGCAAAAAGCTATTCCGCCCTTTTCCGCCTCTGTCGCCGCATTTTTATCCCAAGGGACAATGCCCAAAAGGGGCACGGCGGAATGAAGGATAATATCTGCAGGGTCGGGAAGTAAGCCTTTTTCCGCTTCTTTTTTGCGGAACATGTTTATAACCAGATACTGCTCTTTTAACCCTTCCTTTGCAAGGAGCAACGCCGTTTTTTCTGCCGCACGCACCGCCGTGGATTGGTGGGCGGTAACGATAACCGCAGTATCCGCGCAGGATGCGAGAAGTGAATAATATGGCGAATATTCCGCAGAAGAATCTATGAGCACGTAATCGTACACGCTTTTGAGATATGTAAACAAGGCACGTGTACGCTCCGGATCCAGCAAGGAGCCGTCATACGTCTGGGGTGCGGGAATGAAATCCGGAAATCCGTTTTTTTCTGCTTTTATAATAGCCTTTTCTACAGGGCAAGCACCGGATATAACGTCCTTGATATCAAAAAGCGAAGCGTTTTCACAGCCCAGCAGGATATCCATACTGCGCATACCCAGGTCCCCGTCTGCCACAAGGACTTTCTTGCCCAGACTTGTTAATGCGCCTGCCAGATTGGCGGAAACAAAGCTTTTTCCCACGCCGCCTTTAAAGGAAGTTACAAAAACACATCTGCCCAAAGCCAAAACGCCTCCTTCCGCATTTTACAGATATAATATTATATTACAAATGCCTTCATTTGTCAACGAAAATAGGTGTTAATTAATTATTAATATGTAAGAAAATATGTTGACTTATATTAAAAAAACGATATAATGTGTTGTGGAAAGTAAAATTCTATCCTTTAAAGGCGGAATATATGTACAGAGAAAAGACCATACTGCTGGACGAGCAGGCATTGGAGCGTTCGCTCACCCGCATAAGCCACGAAATTGTGGAAAAGAACGAAGACATTTCTTCGTTGTGCCTTGTGGGCATTCGCCGCAGGGGACTTCCCCTTGCAAAACGAATAGCCGCCCGTATTAAAAGCTCATACGGAGTGGACGTTACCGTTGAGGAATTGGACGTTTCCCCCTTCCGTGACGATAACGGAAGCATATGTAAACAGGATGACCCGCCCTTGAAAACCGAGGTGGAAGGAAAAACCGTGGTTTTGGTGGACGATGTTTTGTACACCGGCAGAACGGTGCGGGCAGCCATTGAAGCGGTTATGCTTTGCGGAAGACCTGCCGCCATACGCCTTGCCGCCCTTATTGACAGAGGCCACCGCGAACTGCCCATACGCGCCGATTACGTGGGTAAAAACGTGCCCACATCCCGCAAGGAGAAAATTGCCGTGCGTGTCAATGAATTGGACGGAAAAACAGAAGTTGCGATATTAGAACCAGAAGAACTATGAACTGGGAACGAGAAACGAGGAACTTCGGAAGATTTTTGCGTTTTACGCAAAAATCAACCTTCATTCGTCATTAAAAAAGGAGAATTAAAAATATGTCTTCTCTTGCAAAAGTTACAGTAATTATTCCCTCTCTAAACCCTGATGAAAAGCTGAAAAAGACAGTTCAGGGGCTTATAAACGTGGGATTTACCGATATAGTTTTAATTAACGACGGAAGCAAGGCGGAGTGCGAGCAAAACTTCCCCTCTCCCGAAGAATACCCCTGCTGTACCGTAATAAACCATTGGATAAACCGCGGCAAGGGCGCGGGACTTAAGACTGCCTTTGCATACGTGAGAAAAACACGGCCCGAATGTCTTGGCGTGGTTGCGGTTGACGGTGACGGACAGCACCGCCCCGAGGACGTATTTGCTTGCGCAATGCGTATGCTGGAGGAAAACAAAATTATTTTGGGCGCACGTAATTTCAACCTGCCCGGTATTCCCGCAAGAAGCGTTTTCGGCAACAAAATGACAGCTTTTGTGTTTAAATTCCTTTGCGGAATAAAGATAACCGATACCCAGACGGGACTCCGTGCCATCCCCATAGAATATCTGGACACACTTATGGCTGTTAAGGGGGACAGGTTTGAATACGAAACCAATATGCTCCTTGCTTTTAAGGATAATGGCATACCCTTTGCCGAAAATTCCATTGAAACGGTGTACATAGAAGAAAACAAGACCTCTCATTTTAATCCCTTGAGAGATTCTTATATGATCTATAAGCAGATATTCGGCTATGCCTTTTCTTCCCTTTCCGCAACGGCTATCGACCTTGCACTGTTTACCCTGTTTTCTTTTCTGTTTTTATCCAAATTTTCCGAAACGGCAGAGGCAAAGTTTATATGCACAGCCTGCTGTACCGTGGCGGCAAGAATAATATCTTCTCTTTACAACTATTTTGTTAACAGCCGTCTGGTCTTTGCAAAGCAGACCGGGGCAAAGCACACAATGCTTAAATATTACGTGCTTGTAATACTTATAATGCTTATATCCGGCGCATCGGTAGGCGGAATAACCATTCTGCTGCCCGAAGGCACCAAAGAAATTATTATCACCCTTATAAAAGCGGCGGTGGACACCGTGCTGTTTATACTCAGCTTTACCTTACAGCGTGAGTGGGTGTTCGGAGGAAAAAAGAAAAAATGATAAAAAGAACAAAAAAAGAACCTTCCAAAAACGCAAAGCTGTTTTGGCTGGTTGTGCGCCGCACCCTTATAACCCTGCTTGTAATACTTTTGTTCCTTGTGGGCAGTGTGTACGCATTGGGACTTACCCTTGCCAACGGACCCAGCCCTTCCTTGCGGGATATGCTGGTGCTTTCAGCAAAGCAGGCGTCTGCCACAAAATGGCTTCCCGGTCTGTTTTTGGACGAGGAAACCATTAATGAGATAATGGCAAACAGCGAAAAGGTTACCGTTACCGAAATAGACATTAACGATTTCAAGCCCAAGCCTCCCCAGGGCTCCGATGTGAGCGACGGTGAGGAATACGACGAATGGGCAGATTACCCCGAAGGCGTGCGCCTTGAATTTTTGCAGGGCTCTACCTACCGTGCGTATCTTACCGTGGTTAAGGACCCCTCCCGTTTGTTTGTGGGCGTGTGCGATAACGTGGGAACCGCGCCTCAGGGTATGACAATATTCCAGATAGCAAAAAAATACGATGCCCACGTGGTTATTAACGCAGGGGAATTCCCCGATAACGGCTCCAGCCCCGGAAACGTGCCTTTGGGAATTACATATTCACAGGGAACCTGCGTGTGGGATGATAACGCATACCGCACCTTTATAGGTATAGACAAAAACAACCGTCTTGTTGTTAAAGAGGGTATGACCAAGGAAGAAGCAGAGGCTTTGAATATACGTGACGGAGTTTGCTTCCAGAACGGAAACGTGCTTATTACCAACGAAAACGGCAAGGTTCAGCTTCACTACAGCGAAGGAAACGTTGGCGCGGCGCAGAGAACCGCTATTGGTCAGCGGGCGGACGGAACCATACTTTTGGTTGTTACCGACGGACGCAGTGCCGCAAGTATAGGTGCTTCCAGAAACGATATTATCGACCTGCTCGTTTCCCAAGGCGCTGTGGTTGCGGGTATGCTGGACGGCGGTACTTCCTCTCTTATGTATTTTGATAACTACATATCCCGTTATCATATAGACGAATCTACCCTTGACCAATATCAGCTTCAGGGTATAGTAAACAAATATAAGGCGTTTATACCGCCCAGAACAATGCCAACATACTTTGTGGTAGCAAAGCAGGAGGGTTAATAAAAAATGGCAAAAGTAAAGAAATTTCCATATTTTTATACCATTCTCGCCCTGCTGGTATTGGTAGGCGTATGCTGTGTGGCGTACGGACTGGGACTTTTAAACAGCTGGATGGCGGATTATGAATCCACCCGTCCCAAATACGTGGCGGAAAACGTGTTTGAAACCCATTTTAAAGATCTGGACGTAGGCGCGCTTATTAAAACCAAGCCCTTTACCGTATCCCCCGCGGAAACGGAAGCTGACCTTATAAAATACGTTACCGATCAGATCGGAAGCGGCGAGATAAAATACGCCGAAGCGGCAAGCGGTTCCATTACCGGCGATGTGCTTAAATACGTGGTAAGCGCAGGGGATTACAAGTTCGGTCAGTTCACCGTGGTGGATTCCGGTGAAAAGACGGAATACGGCAACCCTATTTACGTTATGGGAGATTACGAGTTCTTCTACAAGGTAGACACGGTTTCCATAAAGATCGTTGCTCCCTCGGACGCTACCGTTAAGGTAAACGGCTACACCCTTGACCAAAGCTACGTTACGGGCACCGAGGACACCGAGTCCTGCGCTCATATGCCCGATCGCATATTCCACAACGGCGACCCTACTCAGGGTATAAAATATTCCACCTACGTTATAAGCGGTCTGATATACAAAACCGATAATATTACCGTAACCGATAAATACGGCGCCCCCTGTCCCGTAACAAAGGACGAAAACGGGGTGTTCCAAGCAACCGTAAACTACAACGAGGAATTAAAAGAACAATATTCCGATATAGCCCTGGCGTTTTCCACCAATTACGCAAAGTTCGCCCAGGCTTGCGGCACCTTTAACGGTGTAAAGCCTTATATCGACCCAAACAGCGATATTTACGAAAAAATAAGAACGTTGGAATTCTATTACGTTCACGGCCACAATTCCTGCGAATTTTTGGACGAGCAGACCTTTGAATTTTATGAATATGCGCCCGGCGTGTTCTCCTGCAGAGTAAAATACACCTGGCACGCAATAAGAGCCAACGCCCGCGAGCAGTACGAATATATCGACCTTTCCCTCTATTTCCACGAGGTAAACGGCGAATATAAGCTGTACGATATGATGACTCACAGCGACTTCAGTGTACCCGAGGAATAAAAAACGCCGCCTTTTTGGCGGCATTTTTTAATGAGGAATGAGGAATGCGCCGCGTTGCTTCGCACCGCTAAATGAGGAATTTCGGAAGATTTTTGTTCGTTACGAACAAAAATCAACCATCCCGGGGTTCCCCGCAAAACCGCAGGTTTTGTGGGGTGGGTCATTCCTCATTCATC
>JAFOBR010000028.1 GCA_017381715.1 Clostridia bacterium | reverse complement strand
TCGCACTTTTCGAAAGACACCTCGTCACAAAGGCTTACGGTGTGCATTACCGTATCTATATCGTGATACCCGTCTGCACGGCGACCGCCCACGGACAAAAACAGATTTATTTTTGCAAACGCTTTTTCTGTCATTTTGAAAGGTCCTTAACGAATTCGGTTATACGCAAAATTGCTTTCTTGATATGGGTTGCGGAATAGGCATAGGAGATACGGGCGTACCCCTCTCCGCTTAAGCCGAATACAGTGCCGGGAACGATTGCCACGCCTTTTTCCGCCAAAAGCTTTTCGCAAAACTCTTCCGATGTCATACCGAAACGGGAAATATCCGCAAATACGTAAAACGCTCCGTCAGGCATCATACAGTCGATACCCGCTTCACGCAAGCCGTTTACGATAAGTCTGCGTCTGCCGTTGTATTCGTCCCGCATATATTCGATATCACCATCCCCGTTTTTAACCGCTTCAACAGCGGCGTACTGGGCAGTGGTGGGTGCGCACATTATTCCGTACTGGTGTATCTTGTGCATTTGCGCCGTTATTTCACGGGGGGCAAGGGTGTATCCCATACGCCAGCCTGTCATAGCATACGCCTTTGAAAAGCCGTTTGCCACGATAGTCCGTTCACGCATACCCTCAAGAGAAGCTACGGAAACGTGCTTTCTGCCGTAGGTAAGCTCTGCATATATCTCATCGGAAATAACCACGAGATTGTGCTTGATAATTACGGGTGCGATAGCCAAAAGCTGTTCTTTTGTCATTATAGAACCGGTGGGGTTATTGGGGAAGGGCAAAACAAGAGCTTTTGTTTTTGGGGTAATGTATTCTTCCAGTTCCTCCGGTGTGAGCACAAATCCGTTTTCCTTTTTTAAAGGAAGTATAACGGGCACTCCCCCTGCCATTGTGACAAGAGGATCGTAGCACACGAAGGAGGGCTGGGGTACGATAACCTCATCGCCCAAATCAACTATTGCACGGAGAGCAAGGTCGATCGCTTCGCTTCCGCCTACGGTTACGAGTATTTCGTCCTTAGGGTCATATTCCAGACCGAAGCGGCGGGAAGCGTATTTGGAAAGCTCTGTACGCAGTTCCATAAGTCCGCTGTTAGAGGTGTAGTAGGTCCTGCCCTCCTCAAGAGAGCGTATACCTGCTTCACGGATATGCCAGGGCGTGATAAAGTCCGGCTGACCTACGGTGAGGGCAACAACGTCCTTCATGTTCTCAAGCATATCGAAAAATTTTCTTATTCCCGAGGGCTGTAAAGAGCAAGCCCGCTTGGAAAGGATAGTGCTGTAGTCCATTACCAACCGTTACCTCTCAGGTCCACAGGGTCTTTTTCAAAATTTACGCCCCAGTCTTTATAACGCTCCATTATAAAATGGGTGGCTGTTGCGGTAACTCCGTCAATGGTGGCAAGCTGTTCCGCCACAAACACGGCAACATCACGCATGGTGCGGCATTCCACCAGCACGGCAAGATCGTATGCGCCGAACATAAGGAACACGCTTTTTACCTCTTCGTAGTTGGCAACACGTTCCGCAACCGCATCAAAGCCTTTATCTCTTTGGGGAACAGTCTTAAGCTCGATAAAAGCGGAAACGCTTTCCTTGCCTGCTTTATCCCAGTTGATAATGGTCTTTGTGCCTAAAATTATTCCTTCGCTGCGGCACTCTTCAAGAATGCTTGTTACCGTTTCCACGGTAGTATCCAGCATTACTGCAAGCTCATCCGCACAAAGGAGAGGATTTTTTTCGATAATGGAAAGAAGTTTTGTTTTCATATTATTCACTCCTAAAACAGAGATAACTGATCGGTTTCGGGAAGATCTCCCAAACAGTTGTTGCTTTTAAGTATTTCCACCACGTTTTTGTTAAGTCCTGCGTTTATGCGCAGTTCCTCCAAAGTGGCGCAATCGGTTTCGTGTATGGTTTTGTAAATGTTTTCCGCCGCCGTATCGCCCAGACCGTTAAGTGCGGAAAGAGGCAGACGTATCTTGCCGTCCTCCGGCTTAAAGACGTATGCTTCGGATTTATATACGTCAACGGGTAAGAACTTAATTCCGCGGGCATACATTTCACGCACCATCTGCATTACGGTTATGGTGTCTTCGTCCTTGGCGGTGGTATCCGAAAGTGCTTCCAGTTCTTCTATACGCTTGGAGATGACAGAGGGAGAGGAAAGTGCCAATTCGCTGTCAAAGCCTGCGTTTTTGGAGCATTTAACGGTAAAATAGGTTGCATAGAACGCCAAAGGCTCGTGTACCTTGTACCAGCCCAGACGGATCGCCGATATCATATAAGCGGCGGCGTGGGCTTTGGGGAACATGTAACGTATCTTGCCAAGGGATTCTATATACCATTCAGGTACGTTTGACGCCCGCATGGTTTCCACCATAGCTTCGGGAATGGGAAGACCTTTTTTGTTTTTACGGACAAATTCCATAATCTTGAAGGCGCTTTCCTTTTCAACTCCCGCATACATAAGGTATACCATTATACTGTCACGGGTACCGATAATTTCGGATATGGTGCAGGTGCCGTTTTTAATAAGCTCCTGACCGTTGCCCAGCCATATTCCCGTGCCGTGGGACAAGCCCGAAAGCTGCAAAAGGTCGGAAAATTTGGTGGGGTGTGCGTCGCGTATCATTTCACGTACGTAAGGAGTGCCGCATTCCGGCAGACCGAAGGTGCCGAAATCCGAACCGATCTGGTCGGGCGTAACGCCCAGCGGACGGGTGGATTCAAACAGCTCCATGGTGGCTCTGTCGTTCATGGGAACGGTGCGCACGTCCTTTCCCGTAAAGGTTTCCAGCCATTTGTATATGGTGGGAACGTCGTGGCCCAGAATATCCAGTTTAAGCAGAGTATCGTGCAAAAATTCAAACGCAAAGTGGGTGGTGATAACCCCGGAATCGTCTTTATCCGCAGGGTGCTGTACGGGAGTGAAATCGTATATCTCATACTGCTTGGGGATAACCACGATACCGCCGGGGTGCTGACCCGTGGTGCGCTTTACACCTACAAGTCCGTTTACAAGGCGGTTTTCTTCTGCTTTGGAAAGGTGCTTTCCCTGCTCTTCCAAAAACTTTTTAACGTAGCCGTATGCGGTTTTGGAGGCGATGGTACCAACCGTACCTGCGCGGAAAATGTTTTCCTTGCCGAACAGAACTTCGGTGTAATGATGTGCTTCGGACTGGTTGTCCGATGAAAAGTTAAGGTCAATATCCGGCGCTTTTTCTCCGTGGAAGCCGAGGAAGGTTTCGAAGGGGATATCGTGTCCGTCGGATATCATCATCTCCCCGCACTTGGGGCAGATCTTATCGGGCAGGTCAAAGCCGCTGCCCACAGAGCCGTCTGTAAACCATTCGCTGTATTTACAATTGGGGCATCTGTAATGGGGAGGCAAAGGGTTTACCTCCGAAACGCCGGAAAAGGTTGCAACTACGGAAGAACCAACCGAACCGCGGGAGCCTACAAGGTATCCCGTACGCTCGGAGTTGAGCACAAGCTTTCTGGCAATAACGTAAAGCACGGAAAATCCGTTTTTGATAATGGATGTAAGCTCTCTGTCCAGACGGTTTTTAACGATTTCGGGCACTTCACCCTTATAACCGTACCAATCCATTGCGGTCTGGTGGCAGGAGGTGGTCAATTCCTCCTCCGCTCCCTCGATCTCGGGGGTATAGGTTCCGTCGGGAATAGGTTTAATAGAGCCATCCACCATATCTGCGATCTTTTGAGGATTGTCGATAACGACCTCCTCCGCTCTGTCGCCCAGATATGAAAATTCATCCAGCATTTCTTCGGTGGTGCGGAGATACAGCTTGCTTTCGTGCATAGCATCCTTGTATTTGAGTCCCACCTGCATTATCTGACGGTAAATTTCATCATCAGGTTCTATAAAATGAGCGTCTCCCGTAGCGCATACGGGCTTTTTTAATTTATCGCCGATACGGAGTATCTGCTTGTTTATCTCCTCTAACCTGCCGTAATCGGTAAGGGTGCCCTCGTCGATAAGGAAGGAGTTGTTGGCTTTGGGCATTATTTCAAGGTAATCGTAAAACTTTGCTATACGCTCAAGCTCGGAATTGGGCTTGCCATCCAGAATACCTCTGAACAATTCTCCCGCTTCGCAGGCAGAGCCGATAATAAGCCCCTCTCTGTGCGCATCCAGCACGGTTTTGGGAATACGGGGATTGCGGTGGTAATAATCCAGATAAGACTGGGATATGAGCTGGTACAGATTGCGGAGTCCCGCTAAATTTTTAACAAGTATGGTGATATGGTATGCGCGGAGCTTTTTGGGGTCGCTGTTTGCCGCCATTGCCATATTCATTTCTTCCACGTTTCTTATGCCCTGCTTGCGGAGTCTGTCTGCCATGCAGGAAAAGATTGCGCCCAGCATTGCCGTATCGTCGGTGGCGCGGTGGTGGTTGAATGAGCCAAGATTATAATAATTTCCGATAGAATCAAGAGTATGCTTGTTAAGATCGGAATTTATATATCTGGAAAGCGGAAGCGTATCCAGATACGGATTTGTAAACTTTATCTTGTGTGTTTCGCAGGCTTTTCTGATAAAGCCGATATCAAAATTTGCATTGTGGGCAACCAGAATTCTGTCCCCCGCAAATTCAAGGAAAGCCTTTACCGCTTCCTTTACCTTGGGTGCGCCCTTTACTGTTTCTTCGGAAATTCCCGTAAGACGGGTAATGTTTTCGGGAATGGGCATTTCGGGGTCAACGTAGGTGCCGAAGGTATCTATTATCTCCCCGCCCTTGTAAAGGGATGCGCCGATTTCGGTTATAGCGCAATCCACGGGAGAAAGTCCCGTAGTTTCTATATCGAAAATTATAAACTCTGTTTCGTCAAAAACACATTCTTTTGGGTTTTTAACGCCGAAAACCGCGCGGGCGGTATCGTCTACCAAATATCCCTCCATACCGTAAATAGGCTTAACATCGGGATATTTTTTGCGTGCTTTCATTATCATAGGGTATGCCTGCACGTTGCCGTGGTCGGTTATCGCCACAGCGTTCCAACCCCAGGCGGAGGCGGTAGCCATTACCGTTTCGGGATCGGACAAAGCGTCGTTGGCAGACATTGCGGTGTGAAGATGCAGCTCCGTGCGCTTGCGGGGATATTTATCCTTACGGCGCAGACGCTTTACCTTGTTTATTTTTTCTACACGGATGACCGTTTCTTTTTCGTAATCATCGTAGCTCGCCTTACCCTCTATAAGCAGTGCCGCACCGGGCTTGGGGGCGGAAAACTCCGTGTCCTCCTTGTTTACGGAAAAACGAAGCATAACGGAGGCTTCTCCGTCGGTTATATATGCTTTGTAATTGGTCTTGCTTCCGTCACGGGATTCTTTGTCCTCGATCTGGAACAGTTCGCCGCAGATACACACGGGAATACGCTTGGAAAAGGTGCGTCCCTCTGCGTTTACCGTAGGCTCTATATGTATTTCCTTTATGGCAAAGGGCTCTTTGCGGATAAGCTCTTTAAAAAGAGGAGTGCGCTCGGAAAGGTCAAAATGCATATTACCTATACGGGTTCCGCCGATATCGTATTTATCCTCGGTATCCTCCACGGTTTTAAAAAAGCTGTCCTTGGTTTCCACTTCCTTGGGGGCGCGGCTTTTTTCGTACTGGGCATAATCTTCCTTTGCCTGCTGCTCCAACGCCTTTGTATCAAAAACGGGAACGTAATCGTAATTACCGTCTTCTTCAAAATTAAAGGCTATATTCTGTCCGAACTGGGCAAAAACACATTCGGAAAAGAATTTGCCTGCCCCTGCCATATCCATTAAAGCAGAGGATATACCCTTGCGTAATTTTACCGTAACGGTGGCTTTTTCTCTGTCGTAAACGTAATCGTATTTATCTAGTCCGCCTTTGCCCAAGGCGATATTTGCTCTGTATGCATAAAGCTTTACCAGTTCCGGCATATAGTCGGTGGCAAAGGTGCATCCTTCGTAAACGGGGAGCGCCAAGCAATAATTAAGGCGTAACGCCGCAGAAACGGTGTTTTCGATTTCGAACAGCTTGTCTGCGGGAACGGGCATAGGAAAATAAAGCTCCATTTTAAGACCGTTACCTGCCCGATCCACCTGCAGCTTATAATCCGTAGCATTTTTAAGCAGTGTTTTTTGCTCTTCGGTAAATTCTACCTTGGCAAACTGCTTGTAAAACCGTTCATTCATTGATAATCCTCATTATCTCTTGCTTTAGCGTGTTTTCTATTTCTTCTTCTTTTATCTTGCCGATAATCTCTCCCTTGCGGAAAAGCACCGCTTCGCCTATACCTCCCGCAATACCAATGTCCGCTTCCTTTGCTTCGCCGGGGCCGTTTACCACACAGCCCATTACCGCAACGGTAAGGTATTTCTGAGTCTGTATTCCCTCGCACAGCTTTTCAACACGGGCGGCAAGGGGGATAAGATCTATTTTCGTTCTTCCGCAAGTGGGGCAGGAAACCACGTTTATACCGCTTTCCATACCCATTACTCTTAAAATTCTGTGTCCCGCATACACCTCTTTTACGGGGTCTGCGGTTAAGGATACTCTTAACGTATCCCCTATTCCCTTTGCTAAAAGCGCGCCGATACCGATAGCGTTTCGTATAGTGCCGTTTTCCACACCGCCCGCTTCCGTAACGCCCAAATGCAAAGGATAATCGCAGGCGGAAGCAATAATCTCGTTTGCGCAAATCATCTTGGTAACATCAGAGCTTTTTGCGGAAAGAACTATATTGTTAAAATCGTATTTTTCCAGCATTTTTGCGTTGTTCAAAGCGGATTCCGCAATCGCCTCTGCCGTGGGGCCGCCGTATTTGATGAGCATATCCTTTTCAAGACTGCCCCCGTTTATGCCGATACGTATGGGAATATTTTTTTGGTTGCATATACGGGCAACGGCTTTTACGTTTTCCTCTGCGCCGATATTTCCGGGGTTTATGCGTATCTTGTCTATTCCCGCTTCCGCCGCCTCTATTGCAAGGCGGTAATCAAAGTGGATATCCGCAACCAGAGGCATATCCGTAACCGCTTTATACACAGGAATAGCCCGCACAGCATCCATACTGTTAACGGCAAAGCGCAGGATATGACACCCTGCGGATTTAAGCTCTTTTATTTGTTTTATTACCTTTTCGGTATCTGCCGTGTCGATATTGGACATAGACTGCACGGCTATGGGGTTTCCTCCGCCGATGGTAAGAGAACCTACCTTAACGGGGCGGGAAATGCGTTTTGTTTGTTTCATATTTTCTTTTCGTAAATATCAAAATTTCTGGGAGTGTAAAATTCCCTTACTATATCTTCTCTTTTTGTGTACATTGCAAGTATCCACATAAGCTTTGCCAAAGCGGATTCGTGGGTCATATCATAAGCTTCCAAAAGCCCAAGATCCTCTTTTATCTGCTTGCCTACAAGGTATACCGCCATATCGCTTCCCTCGTTAAGCACCTGAGTGGTGATAACCACGGTAACTCCTCTTTGCACCGCTTCCCGTATTGCCGTTTCAAAACCGCCCTCTGCGGGAATACCGCCCACGCCGTAGGTTTCGATAATGACCGCATCGCTGTTTTCCAGCATATATCTTAAGGCGCCGCTGTCCATAGAAGGCGCCAGCGCACAGACGGACACACGGGTGTTGAGAGAACCGAAAAATTCTTTTTCTCTTTTTTCCTGCTTTATGTAGTGGCGTACCTGCCCTTCGGAAACGTACGCAACCTCCGGATAATTTATAGAGGAAAAGGCGTTATAGCTTTTTGAGCGCGTCTTTTTTGCACGGGTACCCAAGATAACCTTGCCGTCAAAGACGATATGTACTCCCGAAGCCTCATCCTCGGAAGCGTACACAAAGCTATCGTAAAGGTTGACACGGGCATCTGTGTTTTCCATATCCACCGGCTTTTGCGCACCCGTTATAACAACGGGCTTGGGTGAGGAAAGTAAAAGATATGACAAAGCGGCGGCGGTATACGCCATGGTATCTGTGCCGTGGGTTATAACGAATCCATCGTATTTTTCGTAATTTTCCGCAACAGCTTTTGCTATTCCCAGCCAATGATGGGGGCGGATATCCGTGGAATCCACGTTATAAAGCTGCAAAGCATCTGCGTGACAGACGCTTTTTACATCGGGCACGTATTTAAGCAACTCATCGCTTCCCATAAGAGGCTTTAAGCCCTGAGGCGTTCTGCGGCAGGCAATAGTGCCGCCGGTGGCGATCATAAGAATTTTCTTCATAAAAAACCTTTATTTAAAAAAGCTTTACTATATCTTTAAAGGTGATAAGCACCATAAGCAACAGCAACAGACCCATACTTACGGAAATGGCAATGGTAACCGCCTTTTGAGGAAGTCTTCTGCCAATAATTCCCTCGATAGCGTATATAACGAACCTGCCTCCGTCCAAAGCGGGAAGAGGAATAAGGTTGAATATACCGAGAGAAATAGAGATAAGCACCATAAAATTAAGCAGGTCTTCAATAATCATTCCGATACTCTCTCCCGTGGAGATGACCTCGCTCATAGCGTCGCCCATACCCACAACTCCGGAAACACCGGAAATACCGTATCTGCCCGAAACGGTATCAATAATTCCCTGCACGGTGGTGCGGATGGAAGAAACGGGCTGCCAGAAGGCTTCGTAGCACACGTTTGCAAAGGTTTTATCCTTGCGTAAAACGATAAAGTCCATAGAGCCGTACTTTACTCCGTCCGTTTCATCTACGGGGAAGCAAACGCCATTCAGCTCAACCTCTTTGCCGTCACGTTCCACCACAAGGTCGACGGGTTCGTGGCCCATGGTGGTGAGATAATACGCCATATCGTAATATACACGTATATTTTTGCCGTTTATTTTGAGTATTGTATCCCCTGCCTGCAAGCCGTATTCACCGCTTACGTTAACGGGAAGTCCTCTGTCTTCGCTCATCTGCTCATCCACAAGAGCCGCCACGGTGGTGGAACCGATAATATCTGCGGAAAAGACGAGTCCTGTCATAAGCAAAACGCTTAAAAGAATATTCATAACGGGGCCCGCAAGGACGATAAGCATTTTTTGCCAGGTCTTTTTATCGTTTATGCTGGGCTTGCCTCTGTGCTCTTCGGGGATATCCGCTTCGTCATCCTCGCCGATCATACTTACAAAACCGCCGATGGGAAGCAGACGCAGGGTGAAATCGTTATATTTTCCCTTTTTCTTAAAGATAACGGGGCCCATTCCCACGGAAAATTCCATAATACCCACGCCGCAGGCACGGGCGGCAAGATAATGTCCCCCTTCGTGGACTATAACAAGTATACCCAGCATAAGCAGGGTAACTGCAATGGTAACCAGTGTGTTCAAGATCAATATTCCTCCGCGACCGCGTCTCTTGCCGCGCGGTCTGTTTCAAAAATATCTTCCACCGTGGGGTTTTTGATAAAGGCAGCCTTTTGGTATGCCTTTTCCACCACGCGGAAAATTTCTGTAAAGCCGATTTTTCTTTGTAAAAACGCCTCTACCGCCGCTTCGTTTGCGCCGTTTACCGCCGCGGGAAGGTTTCCGCCGCGGGTTATGGCTTCTCTGCAAAGAGGAAGGAGAGTAAATGTATCTTCATCGGGCAATGCAAAGGTGAGTGTGGAAAGGGATGCGAAATCCACTTCCTTTGCAAGTCCCTCTTTTCTTTCGGGGTAAGTAAGGGCGTACTGAATGCAGGTGCGCATATCGGGGGCGCCGCATTGCGCCAGCACCGCATTATCCTCGTACTGAACCATTGAATGTACTATAGACTGGCGGTGAACAAGCACCTGAATTTTATCCGGCGTTACGTCAAAAAGCTGTACCGCCTCTATAAGCTCAAGCCCTTTGTTCATAAGAGTTGCGGAATCTATGGTTATTTTTTTGCCCATATTCCAGGTGGGATGCGCCAAAGCATCCTCGGGGGTAACTTTATCAAGTCTTTCCTTGCTCCAGCCGTAAAAGGGCCCGCCCGAAGCGGTGAGCAGGATCTTTTTGACCTTGTTTCCGTCAAGACACTGAAAGATTGCGGAATGCTCCGAATCCACGGGGAGAATTTTTGCCCCCGTCTTTTTCGCCATGGCGTTTACAAGGTCGCCTCCCGTAACCATACTTTCCTTGTTGGCAAGGCAAAGGGTTTTGCCCGCAGCCAAAACGGAAAGGGAGGAGCGGAGTCCCGCAATACCCGTTACGGCGTTTAAAACCGTATCTCCCTCACATTCCGCTGCCGCAAAGTGAAGCTGACTTTCGGGCAGCACCTTTACACTTGTGTCTGCAAGGCGGATCTTAAGGTCAGAGAGATATTCCTCCCCTACCAAAACGCATAGGGGAGAAAATTCACGGGAAAGGGATTCCAATAATTTAACGTTTGAATGTCCGCTTAAAGCGGTGATTTTAAAGCCGTGGCGGCGAGCCACGTCGCAGGTCTGGGTACCGATAGAGCCGGTAGCACCTAAAACTATAAGTTTTTTCATATTTTTACGTTATACCAATAAAAACGAAAGCAAAAATGCGAATATTGCGGTGGGAAGGATACTATCGCATCTATCCATAACACCGCCGTGACCGGGAAGAAGATTGCCGTAATCCTTTACTCCGCAGTTGCGCTTTACAACGGACGCGGAAAGATCGCCAAGCTGAATAATTATTCCCGCGGGGATAGCGCAAAGGCCGAACAAAAGATAGCTGTATTCGCATCCGAACCAAGTGTTTACCACAAACAGATGCATAATTGTGACCAGCATAGTGCCCACCATACTTCCAACAGCACCCGCAACCGTCTTTTTGGGGGAGATGCTGGGGCAAAGCTTCTTTTTACCAAACAGCTTTCCCGTATACATCGCCATAGCATCGCTGACCCAAGGGGCAACAAACACAAGGAGATAAAGTGTGGGCCACGCATCACGCACGGCAACCACGCTGTATACGCCCAAAGCAATATAAAAGCCCATAAATCCTATAAAAGCAAGCTCGTCTATATTTGTTTTTCCATAATAAAATACGCCGGAAAACCAGATATATACCAAAAACACAAGAGATACCGCCAAAAAGATCTTGGTATCCATTCTTGCGGAAAAGGGAGCAAAGCCCACGTAAAGGGCAGAGGGGATCCAAAGGTAATATTTTTTATGCAGTCCCTTGCATCTTGAGGTTTCCCACACGCACATAATTCCCGCCAATGCAAGAAAGACGGGGTATGCCGCCGTATGAGAAAATACCAGCACAGGCACAAACACGGCAAGGAGCACCAAGGCTGTGAATATTCGTTTCATTTTTTTGTTTCTCCTTCCGTTCCGCCAAAACGGCGGGACCTGCCGGAATACCATTTAATGGCATCCATAAGACTTTTTTCATTAAAATCCGGCCAAAGCACGTCTGTAAAATACATTTCGCTGTATGCGCACTGCCACAGCAAAAAGTTGGATATGCGTATTTCGCCGCCGGTGCGGATCATCAATTCCGGCTCCGGCATTTCCGCGGTATACAGATTTTCGGTTATATCCTTTTCGGTAATCTCTTTTTTGCCCGAAGCCAAAAGCTTGTTTACCGCAGCCGTAATATCTGCCCTGCCGCCATAGGAAAGGCAAATATTTACGTTAAGTCCCGTGTTGTTTTGAGAGGATTCGATGCTGTCTGTAAGGGCTTTTTGGGTAGCTTTGTCAAAACGGTGCAGTTCGCCCAGCACACGGAGCCTCATATTGTTTTCGGCAAGCTTGGGAATATAGCTGCTTACCGAATTTTTAATAATTCCCGTAAGGGTATCTACCTCTTCTGCCGATCGGGACCAGTTTTCCGTAGAAAAAGCATAGACGGTAAGATATTCAACACCCAATTTACCGCAAGCATCTGCAATAGACACAAAGGTATCAAACCCTTTTTTATGGCCGTAGCCTGTGGGCAAAAGCTTACGCTTTGCCCACCTGCGGTTGCCATCCATTATTATTGCAATATGACGAGGGATCTTTATATCATCCGCCATAATTAAAGTTCCATTATTTCCTTTTCTTTTTTGCTTACAACAGCGTCAACTTCCTTGATAAACTTATCGGTAAGATCCTGAACGCTCTTTTCGGAAGCCTTCTGTTCGTCTTCGGTCATTTCGCCGTTCTTTTTCATAGTCTTGCAAGCATCGTTTGCATCTCTGCGGATGTTACGAAGAGCAACCTTGCCGTCTTCGCCCATTTTGGTAACCTGCTTTACAAGCTCTTTTCTGCGCTCTTCGTTAAGAGAAGGGAACGCAAGGCGGATGCACTTACCGTCGTTCTGGGGAGTGATACCGAGATCGGATGCCTGAACAGCCTTTTCGATAGCCTTAAGCATATTTGCTTCCCAAGGAGTGATAACAAGAGTACGGGGGTCGGGAGCTTTTACGGTAGCTACGCCGTCGATAGACGTGGGAGAGCCGTAATAATCTACCTTTATTTTATCAAGGAGCTTGGCAGATGCCTTGCCTACACGGATACCGCCGAATTCTTCTTCCAGAACTGCGATACTCTTTTTCATTTTCTCTTCAAAGGGTTTAAGGTCAAGCTTCATTTTTGTTTCCTCCGTTTATATGTTTTTAATTTTCAAGAATTGTGCCCACGGTTTCGTCCATAGCCGCGGTGTATATGTTTTCAGGCTTATCCAGTCTGAACATAAGTACCTTAAGGTCGTTTTCTCTGCCCAGTGCGCCTGCGGCAGTGTCTATTGCGTGAAGATCCTTTTCCAGCATCTCCGCATAGGTGATACGGTCGTACTTAACCGCATCGGGATATTTTGCAGGGTCTTTATCGTATATACCGTCTATATTCTTTGCAAACATAGCCACATCTGCCTTAATTTCCGCTGCACGGAGTAAAGCGCCCGTATCTGTGGTAAAGAAGGGGTATCCCGTTCCGCAGGCGAGAACTACGGCTTTGCCGTTTTCCAGATGCTCTATAGCCTTGTACTGAGAATATACCTCGCATATCTGTGTCATGGGAACGGCGCTCATAACCACGCAAGGAGCCCCGGCTTTTATTATTGCGTCCTGTATGGCAAGAGAGTTTATCATGGTGCCCATCATACCCATGTGGTCGCCGCGGACTCTGTCTATATTGTGTCCGTGCTGTCTGCCGCCGCGCCAGATATTTCCCGCACCGCAGACAATGGCTATCTGCATACCCTCATCCATACATTTTTTAATATTCTCGCCCGTTTCCTTCAAAAAAACGGGATCCAGAATATTGTCCTTACCGGAAAGAGCTTCGCCGGAAAGCTTTAATAAAATGCGTTTGTACTTCATTGCGTTTATTCCCCCTGTGTATCTGTAAACTGAATTAACTGTGTGTCTATATAATCGGTCCAGCCCAGTAAAAATGCGGTTAAGGGACTTACCGAATAATCCTGTAAAGGAAGGGAAAGGAACTTTTTGCTTAACAATATCTCATCGGGAAACAGCTGTGTGATCTGTTTGGTATCCTCCCTGTCGTAAAGCTTTTCGCCGCCGCAAAGCTGAAGCAGCATATATACGTAGCTGGAGGGTTCGTGACCGCTGTTCTTTGAATAATAGAACATGGCACGCTCGCCGAAATATGTGAGATAGTCTGTGTTTTCTTTATCGCAAGGGATGCTGTAATCGGTGCCGTTTTTCCAAACGTGGAACAAAACGCACACTCCGTCATACCCGGTCGGAGTATTTCTTTCTATATATCCGTTAACGTCTACGTACACGGTGTTCTGAAACATAATGTCCAAAAACGCCATTTCGTAGCTGGCAGGCACGGAATCGCTGTGAACGTAAAACAGAGATTGGGTGTCGATCGCCAGATTTGCGTTGGAATATCCGCGGCTTTTGGTAACCAGCCATTCGCAGGCACGGTCTATATTATCCTCAACGGTTTTACGGTCGGAATCCTTCCAGGACGTAAAGCTATCGTTAAGGAACACGTTTAACACCAAAAACTTGCCCGTTAATTTGGGTGCGCTTCCCACGTTCTGACGGGTGCCCAGATAAATGCTGTTTTCCCAGCCCGATGATTTTTGCAGGTCGATCTCGCTTTGGAGATATGCAAAATACACGCTGTTTTCAAGCTTCCATTTGCCGTTTACCGAAGACATTTCCAGCAAGAAGGTCTTGCCCGAAATTTTTACGGATATAACGGCAGAGGTATCGTCAAATGAAGTGAGCGTAACCTCCGCGCTTTTTGCGGTGGCGGCAAAATCGTTTATATAGGTATACTTATATTCGGTTTTGCCCTCGTTGTCTATAACCGCATCGGGTCCGTAATCGGGGTAAGAGAGCATTCTTTGCTTTACTTCTTCAAGAGAATATGTGTTTTCCGCCAAAGTTAGCAGGGTTTGGTAGTTTTCGTACCTGCCTTGTGCGGCGGTATAATCCTTTGCTTCGCCGCCGTTTGAAAGAGAGCCGCCCGCAAAAACGCCCATAAGAGTAATATCATCCTCCACAAGCTTTTTTGCTTTTGCCAAAAGCTCTTCCTTGCCTACAGGAAAGTAATTTTCCTCTGTGCTGTTTTCCGAAGCTTCGCCGGAAACGGAAGGGGTTTCGGAAGTTTCAACAGATGTGTCGCCTCCGCTTGATTCGCAAGAGCAAAGAACGATAAGGGTAATTAAAAGTAAAACCAAAAGTTTTTTCAAATAAAATCAACTCCAAAAAATAAGGGGAAGAGAAAGAAAGATATACTTAATCAGTTAATTATAGCAGAATACTTTAATATAATCAACCTTTTATATAAATTTCTCCATTTTTTCATTGTAAAGACCGGTTCTGGTAATAAGGTGGGAGCGCACTTTATCCCCCAGATATCCTATTGCAAGTGCGGGATTAAGACAGCGGTTGCAGGCGGCGCATACCGTCATTTCCACAACGCTGTCCTTTACGGACACGCTTTTAACGAATTCGGAAATATCCACGTCCTTATATCCGCTTTTGGTCTTTTTGTTTATTATCATTTCGCCGGAAAGCTCGTCCCTCACCTCGTCATCGGACATATCCGTATCCAGCTTAATGGAATAGGTGGCGTATGCACATTCGGAAATATCCATAACAGGGGCGGCGGTAAACATTACCCGAAGCCCCTCGGGAAGCACACGGTTGAGGGCGGCTGTAATTTCCTCAAAGGAAATATCCTCGTTATGTATGCGGAAATCCGCCGCTTCGTACACGCTTTCCTGAAAAATGGAAAGAGGCTGTATAAAAACCAATTTCACGTGGGGGTTATATCCCTCGGAATAGACTATATCCAGCCCGCTTCTTACCAAAGCTCTGGAAATTGCGCGGGACAGATCAAGATGAGAAACGTAGCGGATGGTGCCTTTTTTGGAAAAAAACATTCTTACCGACAGCATTTTCTTTCACCTCCCAGTTTATTTGCACCGCAGGCGGAGCATTGTGTACGGCAATCGGGAGTGGTAACGCCTCTGCGGGCTTTTTCGCTTTCCCGCATTAAAAACTCCTTGGTTACGCCGCAATCAATGTGGTCCCAAGGCAAAATTTCATCATAGGACATTTGTCTGTTTGCGTAAAAGGCAGGGTCGATACCAACGGATGCGAAGATATCCATCCATTTTTCAAAATCAAAGCATTCGTCCCATCCGTCAAAGCGCTGTCCCCGTTTGTTTGCTTCCACCAGCGCCCTTGATAGCTTTCTGTTGCCCTTGGCGAATATGGCTTCCACGTGGGAAACCTTTGCTTCATGCCAGGAATATCTTATTTTACGGGTCTTTATGTTATCCCTCAGCAGCATTTGTTTTCTGCGCAATTCTTCGATAGTATCCTGCTTTTCCCACTGGAATGGGGTAAAAGGCTTGGGCACGAGGCAGGAAACGGATATGCCCACCTCCACCTTTCTGCCGGGACGCTTTACGGAATAGAATTCGTCCACGATAGCTTGTGAAAGGTTGGCAATACCCACGATATCCTCATCGGTTTCGGTGGGAAGACCGTTCATAAAATACAGCTTAAGAGAATTTCTGCCGCCGTCAAAAGCCTTGCGGCAGGCGGAAAGG